>JAEZHQ010000421.1 GCA_023416455.1 Pseudomonadota bacterium
GGCGGGCGCCGCGAGGAACTGACCGCCGGCCACCTGCCGCCGCTCGGCAGCGGCCGCGGCCGCCGCTGAGCCGGCCCGGGTCGGGCTTGGTCGGGTCGGGTCGGGCCGCCGGTCCGGCGGGAGTTCAGGCGAGCTGGGACATCGGGCACTGGGCGTTGCCGCAGCCGGCCGGGTTGCAGGCCGGCATCGGCGCCGCGGCGGGCTTGGATTTGCCGACCCGCGGCGCCATGATCGCCTTGGTGACGCTGGTGCCGCCGCAGGACGGGCAGCCCAGCCCCGACGCCTTCCGGGCCTCGTAATCGGCCATGTTCTCGAACCACTGATCGAATTCGTGGCCGCAGGCGCAGGCCAGGGCGTAAAGGATCATCGCGTTTCCTCGAAGCGGTGGAGCGGCCAGGAGACGGGCTTTGCGCCACCGGCGCGATGACATGGGTCAAACCGGCCGGCGCCGGGGTGGGAGAGGGGCCGTCAGCGGTGGGTGGTCACCCCGACCTGCCGGCACATGGACAGCAGCGGGCAGGTCGAACAGCGCGGCCGGTTCCCGGTGCAGATCCATTTGCCGAAGGGCACCAGCCGTTCGTTGATCTCCACCCAGTAGTGCCGGGGCAGCCGCTCCAGCAGCGCCAGCATGGTGCGTTCCGGCGTGGGGGCGGCGACGTAGCCCCAGCGGTTGGTGACGCGGTGCACATGCACGTCGACCGCCACCGCCGGGACGCCGAATCCGATGGCCATGGTCAGCGCGGCGGTCTTCGGGCCGACGCCGCGCAACGCCATCAGCTCCTCCAGAGTGCCGGGCACCCGCCCGCCGTGCTCCGCCAGGATGCGGCGCGACAGCGCGAGGAGGTCGCGCGCCTTGGGCTCCGGAAACGTCGCGCCGTCGAGCAGGCGCACCAGCTCCGCCTCGGGCAGTGCGGCCAGCCGTTCCGGCGTCCGCGCCACGGCGAACAGCCGCCGGCAGACCGCCACCGTGGTCTCGTCACGGGTGCGGGCGGAGATCAGGGCGCCCACCAGCTGCTCGAACGGGGTGGAGCAGCCCTCGTCGCGCAGGGCGAACATGGCCGCCTTCGGCCGGTCGGCCAGCGCCAGCCGCAGGCGGCGGAACGCCTCGTCGATGTCGAAGGACTCCTTGCCGGCGGCGGCGGGCATGGCGGGCGGCGGCATGGGCGGGTCGCCAGGCGGTTGCTTCTCCTGCCGACAACAGGCGGGCGCGCGGGATGGCGCCATCGGCGGGCAAGGCCGCCGGATCAGGGCCGGGCGGCGCTGGAGAACAGCGGACGGCGCAGCCGGCCGGCGGCGATGTCGGCGCGAAGCGCGGCGGCGTCCATGGAGCGGATGCGCTCCAGTTCGGCCTTGTTGGCCTCCAGGAAGGGGTTGCGGTCGGTGGAGTTCTCCGGCCGGGCGTGCTCCAGGTGGTAGAGCGGGCCGGGCACCCGCTCGACCCCCAGGCCCAGGCGGCGCAGCCGCTCCACGATCTCGTCGTCCTCGTAGCCCCAGGAGACGAAGGTCTCGTTGTAGCCGCCGGCCGCCAGCAGGGCGGCGCGGTCGAAGAAGGCGCCGCCGCCCGGCGAGTTGCGGTGCATCATGGGAAAGCGGTGGCACACCGCGTTCAGCGCCGCCGCCGACAGCGTGCGCCCGAAGCGCAGCACCTCCGGGCCGAGGATCCAGAAGAACAGACCGTTGTAGGGGAAGGCCATGGCCGCCCCGGCGCGGACGGCGTCGCGGGCGTAGAGGTACTGGACGGGATCGACCACCACGTCGGTGTCGTGCAGCGCCACGATCGGGGTCGCCGCCGCCTCGGCCATGCGGTTGACCAGATGCGCCTTGTGGGTGAAGGGCGTGTCGTTGCCGGTCAGGTGGAGGTGCGCGCAGCGGGCGGCGAGGTCCGGCCCCAGCGCGTCGGCAAGGTCGCTCGGTCCGGCCTTGTCCTCCCCGACCAGCACGCGGGTGTTGGCGTGCTTCAGGATGAAGGCGACGATGAAGCGCAGGTTGCGCTTGCGGTCGTCGCTGTCGGCGCGGAAGGGGATGAGGAAGGTCACGTCGCGGAGGTCGAGCCGTCCGTCCGGCCCTGCGGAATCCAGCGCCGCGCGCCGCCGCCGGAAGGCCGCCGCCTGGGCGGCCAGCCGCTCGCGCGAGGCGCGGTCGTCGGGGGCGAGCGACAGCGCCATCTCGTAGAAGGCGACGGCGGCGCCGGGGCGGCCCAGGTCGGCCTCGATGTCGCCCTTCTGGCGCCAGCCGCGGGACTGGTCGGGATGGCGGGCGAGCAGCCCGTCCAGCACCGCCAGCGCCTCGCCGATGCGGCCGATGGCCTGGAGCGCCTCGCTCAGGTGGTATTCGGCGTCGGGGAAGTCGGGCCGCAGCGCGACGGCGCGGCGGTAGCTGGCGATGGCCTCCTCCGTGCGCAGCGCCACATGGAGGAGCGCGCCGAGGTTGAAATGGGCGTCGGCGTCGCCGCCGTCCCGTGCGACCGAGCGGGCGAGCAGATCCATGCCCCGCCCGCGGTCGCCGGCCAGCGCCGCCAGCAGGCCCAGGCGGTGGAGCGCCTCGGCGTTGTCGGGGTCGGCGTCGAGGATGCGGCCGTAGAGGATCTCCGCCTCGGCGCGGCGGCCGGCCTTGAGATGGTCGAGCGCCACGGCGAGCGCTTCGTCGATGGTCGCCATGCCGTCCCGTCCCGTCCTTTCCCCTGTGCCGTCGTCGCGCGGCGGCGCCCGCCGCCGGATTCCACTTTGACACAGCGGGGTGCGCGGGGAAATCATCGGCGCCAGGACAACGCCTCAGGGAAGCGCCCAACAATGAAGAACGACAGCATGACGAACATCGGGTCCATGGGAGGGATCGCCGCCGGCCTGACGCGCCGGCAGTTCGGCACCGCCGCCGTGGCCGCGGGCGCGCTCGCCGCCTTCGGCCGGGCTCCGGCCTACGCGCAGGGCACCACGCTGAAGGTCGGCGTGCTGCTGCCGCGCTCCGGCCACCTTGCCCAGGCGGGGCAGGCCTGCCAGCGCGGCGCCGACATCGCGCCGGCCCTGCTCGCCGAGCTGGGCCACAAGGTGGAGATCCTGTCGGCCGACACCGAATCGAACGTGGACGTGGCGCGGTCGCGCACGGAGAAGCTGATCAACGACGGCGCCAACGTCATCATCGGCGCCTTCGACAGCGGCCAGACCGCCGCCGCCGCCCAGGTCTGCGAGCAGCGCGGGATCCCTCTGGTGATGAACATCGCCGCCGCCGACCGCCTGACCGAGCAGGGCTACAAGACGGTCTTCCGCAACTTCCCGACCTCCACCATGCTGGTGACGAACGGGCTGGCGCTGATGAAGGACCTGTTCGCGGCCAGCGGCACCACCCCGAAATCGGCGGTGTTCCTGCACGCCAACGACACCTTCGGCATGGCCAACAAGCAGGCGCTGGACGCGCTGTTCCCCAAGCTGGACATGCCCTTCACCATCACCGAATCGATCTCCTACGATCCCAAGGCCCAGGACCTTGCGGTGGAGGTGGCCAAGGCCAAGGCGACCGGCGCGGAGCTGGCCATCGTCACCACGCGGGCCAACGACGCCATCATGATGGTGCGCGAGATGGTCAAGCAGCGCTGGGAGCCCCAGGCCATCGTCTCCCCCGGCTCGCCCGGCCTCTACGACGAGCAGTTCTACAAGGTGCTTGGCAAATACGCCGACTACGCCATCACCAACCTGCCCTGGTACGACCCCAGGGCCGATCTCACCAAGCGCGTCGAGGCCGCCTTCAAGAAGCAGTTCCCGAACGACCGCTTCGAAGGCTACGCCTTCAACGTCGCCTTCACGCTGGAGGCCATCCTGATCGCCGCCGACGCCTTCAAGCGCGCCGGCACGGCCGACCCGGCGACCCTGCTGACCGCCCTGCGCGAGACCAACCTGACCGACAAAATGATGGTGGGGCCGGCCATCACCTTCGACGAGAAGGGGCAGAACACCCAGCTCGTCTCGGCCTGCGTGCAGAACCGCGACCAGCGCCCGACCGTGGTGCTTCCCAAGGGCTCGGCCGAGTTGGATCCGGTCTTCCCGGCGCCGGGCTGGGGCAAGCGGGGCTGAGCCCGCCTTCCCGGCCCCGCTCCCGGCCCTGCCCAGGCGGCGGTGAGGCGGGCCGTGCCCGCCTCACGCCGTCTGGGCCTCCCGGCAGTAGGCGAGCAGGCGTTCCACCGAGCGGTGGCGGTCGCCGAGGTCGGCGCCGGGCTGGGTGGGCAGGGGCGCGTCGCTGGTCGGCGGGGCGCCGAAGGAAAAGGGGCGGAAGCGGCCCTTGAGGTCGGCGGGCCAGCCGTCGGGGCTGTCCTCCTCGCGGTGGCCGAGGATGAGGCGGGCCAGCGTCAGCGGCGGGCCGGAGGTGGTCGGCAGAAGGACCACCGGGCGCGCTCCGGCGAACAGGTCGGCCACCACGTTGGAGCCGCCGAAGGCGACGATGGCGTCGGGGTCGAAGGCATCCAGATGGTCGATGATGGCGTGCAGCTTCTCCTCGTCGAAGCGCTTGCCCGGGAAGGAGGCCATGCGGACGCGGGCGCCGAAGGCGGCGATGGTCTGCTCGCCGACATAGTCATCGGTGATGTTGTAGGTGTATTCGGGGACGAATCCGTTCTCCCCGGTGATCGCCATGGCGTTGGGATTGATGATGAGGACCTCGCGCCCGAAGGAGTCCTGGAGGCGGCGGGCGTAGTCGAAGGCGTCCACCGTCGGCTGGTGCCCCTGGCCCAGCATCTGGTTGGTGACCAGCGCGACCCGCCTGACCTCGGCGCGCGGCTGGGCGCGCGTCAGGCGGCCGGCCAGGTGGAAGCGGCGCAGGGTCTCCTCCAGCATCAGCCGGTAGAAGCGCAGCAGTTCGCCGCCGGCGAAGCGCCGGGGATCGCCCGTGCGCACCGCGCCCTGAAACAGCTGCATGGCCATGCCCCAGAAGGCGTAATGGATCGAGGGCACGGAGAAGCGCATGGGATCGGCCAGCACGGCCTGGACCAGCGCTTCGTAATGCTTCAGGTCGCCGGACAGCAGGAACAGCAGCGACTGCCGCCGCATGACGTCGCCCAGCCGGTAGCCGGCGTCGACCTCGGCCGCGGCGGCGGCGCGGGTCTCGTCGTCGTAGCGGCGGATCAGCCCGGCCAGCGCGTTGACGTTGGCCCAGCCCTCCCCCTCGTTGCTGAGCTGGGCCAGGGCGCGGGCGAAGCTGAGCGCGGCCTCGCGCGTGCGGCCGACGGCGTGCAGCGCGTGGCCCAGGTTGGCGTGCAGCAGGGGCGAGCCGGCGTCGCCGGCCACCGCCTGACCGATCAGATCCACCGCTTCCGCGGCCCGTCCCCCCTGGAGGGCGATCACACCCAGCAGGTGCAGTGCGTCGGGCTGGCCCGGCGCGGAGGCCAGAACCTCCCGGTAAAGGCGTTCGGCCTCCGCGGTGCGTCCGGCCCGATGGTGCTCGGTCGCGACGGCCAGCGTCTGTTCGATGATGTCCATGAGGGGGCGTTCCTGATGCTCGGTCCGTGGAGGCATATTTACGTGGTTTTAGGGGAGGTGCGCTGAACTTTCCGCATGAACCGCGTGGCGATATTCTTCAGGCAACAGGCGTCGGCGGCAACCCTTGCGGTTGCCGCCGCCCTGTTTTGGTCGGTTCCGCCCGGCTCGGCGGCCGCGGCGCAGGAGGCGGCCGCGGCCCCTGCCGGTGCCTCCGCCCCTGCCGGCCTTGCCGGTCCCCGCATCGTCATCAGCCTCGCCGACCGCCGGCTCTACCTGTTCGGGGAGGGCGGCGGGACGCGCTCCTTCCCCGTGGCCATCGGGCGGCCCGGCGTTGCGGTCCCGCTGGGCGACAGCCAGGTGGTGCGCAAGCGGCGCAACCCGACCTGGCGGCCCACCGCCAATCAACGCCACGCCAACCCCTTGCTGCCGGCGGCGGTGCCGCCCGGGCCGGACAACCCGCTCGGCCGCTACGCCCTCGACCTGGGCTGGCCGGCCATCGCCATCCACGGCACCAACGAGCCGCGTTCCATCGGCCGGCGGGCCAGCGGCGGCTGCTTCCGCATGATGCCGGCCGACATCGAGGCGCTGTTCGCCGTCGCCGCGGTGGGCACCCCGGTCCGCGTGGTCGCGGCGCCGCTGCCCCTGCCGGATGGCGGGTCGGACGGGTTCCCGCCCGCCATCCCCGCACCGGCCATCCCCGCACCGGCCGCCCCCGCACCGGCCGCACCGGACCCGCTG
>JAEZHQ010000435.1 GCA_023416455.1 Pseudomonadota bacterium
GCATCGTCCAGCGCCGACAGCGCCGGGGCCAGCGCGCCGGGCACGCGCAGCTTGCGCAGCGCGGCGAGCAGGGCGGCCCGCGCGAAGGGCGTCGGCGCCGCCTTTACCCGGCGCAGCAGGGGCGGCCCGGCAGCCTCGTCGAGGATCTCCGCCAGGGACTCCGCGGCGGCCCGGCGGACCTCCTTGTCAGCGTCGTCCAAGCGATCGGCCAGCGCGTCCAGCGCCGCGCCGTCGGCGACACCCTCCAGGGCGCGCGCCGCCTCCAGACGGACACCGGGATCGGCGTCGCGGGTGGCGGCGACGAACGGCGCGGGAGCGCTGTCGGCAAGGTCGGCGGCCTTCAGGACGCCGATGCGGCGGACCGCCGGGTCGGGATCGGCCAGCGCCTGGGTCAGGGCGTCCAGCTCGGGATCGGTTACGGCGCTCATCGCCGACTCAGCGCAACAGATAGGGGATGGACACCGTCACCGCCTTGGTCGGGCAGTCGTGCTCGCAGGGCAGGCAGTACCAGCACTCGTCGTGGGCCATCTTGACCTTCCCGTCGCCCTCGTCGAAGGCGAGGATGTCGAGCGGGCAGGAATCGATGCAGGAGCGGCAACCCTTGTCGGCGATGCACTTGCCGTGGTCGATGCGGACGGAGGGGTTG
Organism: Pseudomonadota bacterium; assembly: GCA_023416455.1. Classification (GTDB taxonomy): domain Bacteria; phylum Pseudomonadota; class Alphaproteobacteria; order Azospirillales; family Azospirillaceae; genus Azospirillum. The sequence goes on from JAEZHQ010000435.1 coordinate 647, forward strand.
GGGACTTCGCGGATGGTGGCGGGCATGGACGGCTCTCCGGTCAGGCGGCGGCCGGCGCGTCGATGCGCAGGCGGTTGTAGGCGTCGCGGTCCTGTTCGTCGATGGGGAACAGGTAAGGGGGAACCGGGCGCTTGAAGCAGACCGGCCGGCCGTCCGCGCCCTTGCGCAGCTCGACGAAGGTGAACCACTCCGCGTCGTTCCGCTCCGGGTGTTCCGGGTAATAGTGGTAGAGGCCCCAGCGGCTCTCGGTGCGGTACAGCGAGGCGTGCGCCGCCAACTCGGCGCAGTCGAGGATCGCGTGCACCTCGATGGCGCGCATCAGTTCGTGCGGGGAGGTCGCCTTGATCCGCTCCAGATCCTCGCGGATCCCGGCGAAGCGGCGCAGGCCGATCTCCATCTTCGCCGTCACCTTGGGCGGCTGGAGGTAGTCGTTGACCATGCGGCGCAGCTTGTACTCCACCTGCGCCGGGGTGAATCCCTCCTCGCGGCCCAGGGGCGCGAACAGGCGCCGGCGCTCGGCCTCCACCTGATCCTCGTCGATGGCGGCGTGGGTGTGTCCGTCAAGGAAGTCCACCGCGTCCCCCCCGGCGATCTCGCCGAAGACCATGGCGCCCAGCATGTAGTTGTGGGCGACGTTGCACAGGTCGCCGGCGGCGTAGAGGCCGGGCACCGTGGTGCGCGCGTGCTCGTCCACCCAGACGCCGGACGCGCTGTGGCCGCCGCACAGGCCGATCTCGGAGATGTGCATTTCCACGAGGTCGCTGCGGTAGTCGGTCTGGCGCCCCTCGTGGAAGCGGCCGCGGGTCGGGCGCTCGGTGATGTGCAGGATGTTCTCGATGCGGGTCACCGTCTCCGGCGCCAGATGGTCGAGCTTGAGGAACACCGGGCCGTTGCCGCTTTCCAGCTCGCGCCAGAACTCCAGCATCATCTGGCCGCTCCAGTAGTCGCTCTTGATGAAGCGCTCGCCTTTGGCGTTGACCGTGTAGCCGCCGAACGGGCCGGTCACGTAGGCGCAGGCCGGGCCGTTGTAGTCCTTGATCAGCGGGTTGATCTGGAAGCACTCCAGCCCCGACAACTCGGCGCCTGCGTGGTAGGCCATGCTGTAGCCGTCGCCGGCGTTGGTCGGGTTCTCGTAGGTGCCGAACAGGTAGCCGGACGCCGGCAGCCCCAGCCGCCCGGCGGCGCCGGTGCACAGGATGACCGCGCGGGCGCGCACCACCACGAAGTCGCCGCTGCGGGAATCGAGCGCCAGCGCGCCGGCGATGCGCCCGCCGTCGCCGGTCAGCAGGCGGGTGGCGGTCAGGCGGTTGGTGACCTCGACGCCCAGGCGGCGGATCTGCCGGTAGATGACCTTCTTGACGTTGTAGCCCTCGGGCATGGGCAGCACGTAGGCGCCCATATGGTGGACCTTCTTGACGGCGTAGTCGCCGGTCTCGTCCTTCTCGAACTTGACGCCCCAGCCGTCCAGCTTGCGGATCATGTCGTGGCTGCGGCTGGCGTAGGCGTGGATCGCCGCCTGGTTGACGATGCCGTCGTTGGCGATGGTGATCTCGCGCACGTACTGCTCGGGCGTGGCGTGGCCGGGGATGACGGCGTTGTTGACGCTGTCCATGCCCTCGGCGATGGCGCCGGCGCGCTTGACGTTCGCCTTGTCCAGCAGCAGGACGCGAAGGCTGGGGTCCTTCTCCTTGGCCCGGATGGCGGCCAGCGGGCCGGCGGTGCCGCCGCCCACCACCAGGACGTCGACGTCGAGCTTGCGGGTTTCCATGCCTGTGCTTTCCTGTGCTGCGAGCCCTTGAATGCGGCGAACGATGGCGGCGGTGGCGGCGCAGGGTCGAGCAACTAATTGCGCGGCACGCGGGGTGGGGCCTGTGCGATAAGCTGCGTCGCGCGGGTGGGCCGTCCGCCCGCGCGACGCACGTTCCGGAGAGCCGACCCCATGCCCGCCGCGCCCCGCCTGCACGCCTCCGCCTGTCCGCACGACTGCCCCTCCACCGGCGCGCTGGAGGTCGAGGTGCTGGACGGCGCCCGCATCGGGCGGGTGCGCGGGGCGGCCGGCAACAGCCACACGGCCGGGGTGATCTGCGCGAAGGTGGCGCGCTACGCCGAGCGCATCCACCACCCCGACCGGCTGACCACGCCGCTGCGCCGAACCGGCCCGAAGGGCTCCGGCCAGTTCGCGCCGATCGCCTGGGACGACGCGCTGGACATCGTCGCGGAGCGCTTGGCGGCGATGCCGGCCTTCCCCGACCATTGGACGGTGATTGAGGAGGCGGACGCGGAGCATCCTTTCCGTCTGGTCACCGCGCCGGCGCGCAACTTCCTGAACAGCAGCTTCACCGAGACGCCGGGCTCGCGCAGCCGGGAAGGGCGCCCGTCGCTGCTCCTGCACCCCGACGACGTGGCCGGGCTCGGCGTGGCGGAGGGCGAGCGGGTGGAGGTCGCCAACCCGCGCGGCGCGGTGATCCTGCACGCCCGTCTGTTCGACGGCGTGCGGCGCGGCGTGGTGATCGCCGAGTCCATCTGGCCGAACGGTGCGCACGAGAACGGACGCGGGATCAACAGCCTGACCGGCGCCGACCCGGTGCCGCCGAATGGCGGCGCCGCGGTGCACGACTCCCGCGTCCGGATCCGCCGGATCCCCCGCCAATAACCACCGGGGCGGCTGGCCACCCATGAGGGCGTGCCGACCTGGCCGGACCCGTTGCGCTGGCGGTCGATCATCGAATGGTGCCCGGTCAACATATTCCACACCGCACCGACCGCCCCGGCTTTCCGTTCAGCGCCGGTGATCGACGCGGCGCGCCAGCCACTCGCCGCCGAACTGCACCGAGGTCACCAGAACGATGAGGATGGCGATGATCTCGAACAGCACCTGCGTCTCGTACCGCTCGTAGCCGTAGCGGATGGCGAGGTCGCCGAGGCCGCCGGCGCCCACCGCCCCGGCCATGGCCGAGGAGTTGATCATGGCGATCACGCACACCGTCATG
>JAEZHQ010000445.1 GCA_023416455.1 Pseudomonadota bacterium
AGACGATCAGCCCGACCACCACCGGCGGCAGTCCCATCAGCGTGTTCAGCACGAGCGTCAGGATGCGCTGCCCGGGAAAGCGCAGCGCCGCCGCCGCCGCCCCCAGCGGCAGCCCGATGAGGGCGGCGAGCAGGACGGCGGTCAGGCTGACCCGCAGCGACAGGCCGACGATCTGGGCCAGTCCGGGATCGGCGGCGGCGATCATGGTGAAGGCGGCGGCGAAGGCGTCCTGGAATTCGTGCATCGATCGTCAACCCGTCCGCCTGCCGGGAAAGACCCGCATCGCCCGCTTGCCCCGGCGGCCGATCTTCCCCACTCTTCCGACCATGGACCTTACCGATTACACCATAAAGCCGGATCCGGCGAACCCCAAGCTGACCGAGCGCGTCGCCGGGCTGGACCAGGACGGCCGCGCGGTCGAGGTGGCCGTCACCGTCGAGCGGCCGCTGACCCTGTACCTCAACGGGCAGGAGATCGTCACCATGATGACGATCGCCGACTATCCGGAGTATCTGGCGGTGGGATACCTGCTGAACCAGAACATGCTCCGGCTCGACGACCGGATCACCGGGATCGACGTGGACGAGGAGACGGACACCGTCGTCGTCCGCACCGAACGGGCCACGAACTACGAGGAGAAGCTGCGGAAGAAGACGCTGACCTCGGGCTGCGCCCAGGGCACCGCCTTCGGCGACGTCATGGAGACCTTCGAGGCGGCGGCGCTGTCCAGCGAGGCGCGGCTGCGCACCTCCTGGATCTACGCCCTGTCCAAGGCGATCAACCTGACCCCCAGCCTGTATCTGGAGGCCGGCGCCATCCATGGCTGCGTGCTGTGCCGGGAAGACCGGCCGCTGGTCTACATGGAGGATGTCGGCCGCCACAACGCGGTGGACAAGGTGGCCGGTTACATGCACCGGCACAAGGTGCCGCCCCACGACAAGATCTTCTACACGACCGGCCGGCTGACCTCGGAGATGGTGATCAAGACGGTGCAGATGGGCATTCCGATCCTGGTGTCGCGCTCCGGCTTCACGGCCTGGGGCGTGCAGCTTGCCCGCCAGGCCAACCTGACCCTGGTCGGGCGCGCCAAGGGCCGGCGATTCCTGGCCCTGGCCGGGACCGAGCGGCTGGTCTACGACGCCGACCCGGGGGCGGCGGCCGAGGAGGGGGCGCGCCACCAGCGCAAGGGGAGCCGGGACGATGGCTGAGGCTGACGGCATCGCGGGCGTGCTGCTGGCGGGCGGGCTGTCGCACCGCATGGGCGGCGGCGACAAGAGCCTGCAACGTCTGGGCGACCGCAGCATCCTGGAGCGCGTGGTTGCCGCCGCCCGCCCGCAGGTCGGGCCGCTGGTGCTCAACGCCAACGGCGACCCGGCGCGCTTCGCCGCCTTCGGGCTTCCGGTGGCGGCCGACGTGGTGGAGGGGTACGCCGGCCCGCTCGCCGGCGTGCTGACCGGGCTGGAATGGGCCGCGGTCAACGCGCCCGGCTGCGCCTGGGTGGCCAGCTTCGCCACCGACGCGCCCTTCCTTCCGGCCGATCTCGTCGCCCGGCTGCGGCAGGCGGTGGAGCGCGAGGGCGCCGATCTGGCCTGCGCGCGCTCCGGCGGCCGCGACCACCCGGTGTTCGGGCTGTGGCCGGTGCGGCTGGCCGCCGACCTCCGCCACGCCATGGTCGAGGAGGGCGTCCGCAAGGTCGATCTGTGGACCGCGCGCCACCGGCTGGCCGTCGCCGAGTTCGCCGTCGACCCCGTCGACCCCTTCTTCAACACCAACCGCCCCGCCGATCTGGAAGAGGCCGAGCGGCTGCGGGCGGCCGGCGTGGTTGCCTGAGGGCGGGCGCTTGTGGTTCATGGGGCGAGGAGCGAGCAGGGGCAGGAAGGGACGATGAGCGACCCGTCACGCGAAACGCCGGCCGGCGTGACTCCGCTGAGCCGGATCGAGACGATGCCGCTCGGCATCGTCCTGGAGCGCCGCCGCAGCGCCAGCCCCTGGCAGGAGTGGAGCTGGCGCCCGGTCTCCGTCATCCCCGGCGCGCCGCCGGTGGAGGGGGCGTGGCGTCAGCTCCAGGAGGGGGAGGGCTGGGCGCACTTCCACGCCGCGACCCTGCCGCTGGAGCTGCACCGCACCGACACCGAGGGGTACCGGCTGAACCTGTCGCAGGAACCGCCGCGCCTGTGGGTCGTGCTGCGCCCCGACGAGGGGCGGGACGAGCCGGGCGCCGTCGTTCCCTTCCTCGTCACCGCCTCCGCCCACGAGTGCGAGGTCTATCAGGTGAGCGGGGTGGAGATCGTCGATACCGTCGTGATGCCCGAGCCGGTGGTCGCCTTGCTGCGCGACTTCACCGAGCAGCACCATGTCGACGTTCCCTTCGAGAAGCGCCAGCGCAAGCGGCATTTCCCCGCCCCGGACGGCCGGCCGTGAGCGACGAAGCCTTCCTGTCCCGCTGGTCGCGCCTGAAGCGCCGTGCCGCGGCCCCAGCCCCAGCCCCGGAGCACGCCGCGGCGGAGCCGCCGCCCGCTGGCCAGCTTCCCGTTGGCC
>JAEZHQ010000470.1 GCA_023416455.1 Pseudomonadota bacterium
GCAGGACCCCGGTCTTGGCGGCGGTCCGGCGCGGGGCGGCGGGCGGCGTCAAAGCCGGCCCGCGATGGCACGGGCGGCGAGCCAGCCGAAGGTGAGCGCCGGCCCGATGGTGATCCCCGGACCCGGGTAACTGCCCTCCATGATGGATTTCATGTCGTTGCCGCAGGCGTAGAGACCCTCGATGGCGACGCCGTCGCCGTCCAGCACCTCCGCGCAGGGGCCGGTGGCGAGCCCGGCCGCCGTCCCGAGGTCGGAGGGGTGGACGGCCAGGGCGTAGAAGGGCGGGCGCTCGATCGGCGCGACGCAGGGGTTGGGCGCGTGGTCGGCGTCGCCCAGATAGCGCTGGTAGACGTCGGAGCCGCGCCCATGCTCGCGGTCCACGCCCCGCCGCGCGTCGGCGTTGTAGCGCCGCACGGTGTCGGTCAGGGCGCAGGGATCGATGCCCAGCCGCTCCGCCAGGGCGCCCAGGTCGCCGGCTTCGGCCAGATAGCCGCTCGCCACGTGGCGCTTGAGCGAGAGGGTGTAGGGGCGCACCGCCCCCAGCCCGTATTTCCAGACGAAGGCACGGTCGCAGACGAGATAGGCGGGGATCGCCGGCCGGCCGGCGCCGAACATCGCCTCGACGAAGGCGTGGTAGGACTGGGCCTCGTTGGCGAAGCGGCGGCCGGTCCGGTCCACGGCGATCACCCCCGGCTTGGCGCGGTCGGTGACGGTGTGCGGGAAGACCCCGTCCGACCCGTCCGGCCGCCGGAAGCGGGAGGCCGGCACCCAGAAGGCGTTCGAGCGCAGCCCCTCGGCGAAACGGCCGCCGGCGCCGAGCGCCAGGGCGAGCCCGTCGCCGGTGCTGTCCGGCGAGACCGGCGAGACCGGCAGCGTCCCCGGCGGCAGGTGCCGGGCGCGCCGTTCGGCGGAATGCGAGAAGCCGCCGGTCGCCAGCACGACGCCGCCCCTGGCGGCGATCCGCCGGTGCAGGCCGCCCGCGGCGACGCTCAGGCCGGTGACCCGGCGCCCCTCCCGGGTCAGCGCCTGCACCGACGCCCCCAGCAGGATGTCGGCCCCGAGCGCCAGGAGCGAGTGGAAGAGCTGGCCGGCCAGGGCGTTGCCGAGATGCAGCGTCGTCCCCCGGTCCGCCCGCAGCCGCTGCCACCCGTAGCCCGCCACCAGGCGCAGCACCCGCGCGAGGGAGCGCGGCGAGCGTGCCAGGCGGCGGAAGTGGGCGATGTCCGAACGGGCCACCATCATCCCGCCGAACAGCATGAACTCCGGCAGCGGCCGGCGCAGCAGCGGGAAATGCGCGCCCAGGCGGCGCCCGTCGAACGGCTCCGGCTCCAGGACGCGGCCGCCCGGGCTGGCGCCCGGCAGGTCCGGGTGATAGTCGGGGTAGGAGGCGGCCGGCCGCAGCCGGACCGACGTGCGCCGCTCCAGGTCGGCGACCGCCGGCGCCGCCTGGGCGACGTAGGTGTCGAGAAGCGCGCCGTCGCGTCCCTCCGGGACCGTGTGGTCGAGGTAGCGGCGCGCCCGCTCCAGCGTGTCCGGGCACGCCGCTCCCGCCGTCCGGCCGTTGCCCGGCACCCAGACCATGCCGCCGGAAACGGCGGTGGTGCCGCCGACCAGCCGGCTCTTCTCGATCAGCAGGACGCGCAGCCCGTCGGCGGCGGCGGTGGCGGCGGCGGCCATGCCGCCCGCCCCCGCCCCCAGGACGATGGCGTCGTAATCGTCCGCCGCCTCTTGCAGGGCGATCAGGGCCATGGCGTGCCGGCGATCCTCAACGGCCGCCGGGCCGCCAGCCGCCGGGCCGCCAGCCGCCGGCGCGCAGCCGGCGGGCGCTGTCCGGAATGTCCCGCCCCGGGTCGGGCGTGATGATCTCCAGCACCACCGGCGCCGTCCAGCCGCGGCGCTCCACGGCGGCGGCGGCGGCCGTGAAGTCGATGTCCCCGGTGCCGACGGGCGCGTGCCGGTAGGCGTCGCGGCCGGTGTCGGAGACGTGGATCAGCCTCAGCCGGGAGCCGATCAGCTCCAGCCCTCCCGTGAAGTCCTCGCCGATGAAATACGCGTTGGCCAGGTCGTAGACGATCCCGAGGCCGCCGTGGCCGCCCTCCTCCAGGGCGGCCAGCATGGCGGGCACCCCCGGCAGGAAGGCGAAGGGCATGTTCTCCAGCCACAGCTCGACCCCGCTCCGCTCCGCCTCCGGCATGAGGATATCGAGGGCGGCAAAGAACCAGCCCTTCAGCCGGGCCTCCGGGGCGGGCAGCAGCGGGTTGGCCTTTCCGGGGCCGATGACCACGCCCCGGGCGCCCAGGTCCCCGGCCAGCCGGATGGTCCCGGTCAGCAGGTCGAGGCTGTGGCGCCGCATCCCCTCGTTCGGGGAGGCCACGTTGACGTCGATGTTCGGCATGTTCAGGCTGACCACCGGCAGGCCGGCGTCGGACGCGCGGCGCCGCAGGCCGGCCCGGTCGCCGGCGGCCAGCGAGTCCGGCCAGAGATGATCCGGATAGACCATCAGCTCGACGCCGGCGGCCCCTCCGGCGGCGGCGATGTCCAGCACGTCGTGCGCGCTGTGGGTCAGCGTGTGGGAATAGCTGTTGAGCACGAACCCGTCGAGTTCCCTCGCGCCCATGGCACACCTTTTCTTGCTGGGGCTTGTTGGGGCTTGCTGGGGCGGCGTCCGGCCCCGGGCGGGGCCGGGGCCTCTTGCGCGCCCGGAGCGTCAGGAGGCGGCGGCGAGCCAGCCGCCGTCGATCGACACCGGCGTCCCGGTCATCTCCCGGGCGGCGTCGCCGCACAGGAAGACGATGAGGGCGGCGACGTCCTCGGGCAGCACGAACCGGCGGGACGGCTGCCGCTCCGCCAGGAAGCTCTGGACCACCTCGTCCTCGGAGACGCCGGCCGCGCTGGCCCGGGCCTCCAGCTGCCGCTTCGCGTGGGGCGTCAGGGTCGAGCCCGGGCAGATGGCGTTGCAGGTGACGCCGGCTTCCAGCCCTTCGAGGGCGACCGCGCGGGTGAGCCCGATGATCCCGTGCTTCGTGGTGATGTAGTCGACCCGGTTGGGAACGGCGGTGAGCCCGAGATTCGAGGCGATGTTGATGATGCGCCCCCACCGCTGCCTCTTCATATGGGGCATCGTCAGCCGGATGGTGTGGAAGGGCGCCGACAGGTTGACGGCCAGCGCGTATTCCCAGCGGTCGGTGGGAAACTCCTCGATGGGCGCGTAGTGGCGCGTGATGGCGTTGTTGACGAGGATGTCGACCGGCCCGATCTCCCGCTCGACGTCCGCGATCATGCCCTCGATCTGCTCCCGCGACGAGAGGTCGGCGCCGTGATAGACGACCTTGACCCCGGTCTCCGCGGCGATCCGCCCGCGCAACGCCTCGATCTCGTCGGCGTCGCCGAAGCCGTTCATCACCACGTTGCAGCCTTCGGCGGCCAGGGCGCGGACCGTGGCCAGGCCGATTCCCCCGACCGACCCGGTGACCAGCGCGCATCTTCCCTTGATCATCGATTCCCCTTCCCGATTGTGTCTGATGTGCCCGGCGCGCGGCTCATTCGGCTGGCCGCATGACCCTCGCGCACCGTGCCGCCCCGGGTGTCAGCCGGGAACGCGGTTGAATCCGCCGTCCACCGTGATGGATCCGCCGGTGAAGTGCCGCGCCCGTCCGGAGGCGAGGAAGGCGATCCATTGGCCGAGATCCTCCGCCTCGCCCAGGCGCCCCAGCGGCGTATGGGCGATGAGTTCGGCCTCGAACGCGCGCCGGACCTCCTCCTCGTCGCGTCCGGAGGCCGCGGCGAGCCGCTTCATGCGGCGGTCGAACCGCTCCGTCCGCGTCACGCCGGGATTGACCGCGACCACGACGATGCCGTCCGGCCCCAGCTCGTCGGCCAGCCCGCGGGTCACCGCGAGCAGGGCGGCGTTGGCCGCCGCGACCGGAAGCTGCCGCGCCTCGGGCTGGCGCCCGGCGCTGCCGACGACGTTGACGATCCGGCCGCCGCCCTGCGCCCGCATGGCCGGCACGACGGCCCGCATCATCCGGACGGAGCCGTGGAACTTCAGCGCCAGGCTGTGTTGCCAGTCCTCCTCGCTCAGCGCGCAGAAGTCCCCGCCCAGCGCGCTGCCCGCGCTGTTGACGAGCACGTCGATGCGCCCGTGCCGGGCCAGGATGCGCTCCACCGCCTCCCTCTCGCCCCCCGGCTGCGACAGGTCGGCGGGCACCGCCCAGGCCGTCCCCGACCCGGCCGCCGCAAGCTCGGCGCAGGCCCGCTCAAGGCGGTCCGGGTCACGGGCCACCAGGACGGCCTGCGCGCCCTCCCCGGCCAGCGCCTTGGCGGCGGCGAAGCCGATGCCGCGGCTGCCCCCCGTGACCACCGCCACTTTCCCCGCAAGTCCCAAATCCATCGCTGTGCGCTCCTCCCTTGCCTTTCCACCCGGACCGCGGCGTCAGCGGCAGCACGCCCGGACCAGCGCGGCGACGTCGGCGTCGCCGGACAGCCGCTCCACCCGGCCGGCGACCTCCTCGGCCCTGGCCTCGTCGAGCACGAGCGAGGCGTTGAGGAGGAATTTCCCCCGGATCTCGTCCACGGACAGCGGCCGCTCGGCGGAGCCGCGGTTGAACGCCTCCACGCGCTCCAGCAGCCGCCCGTCCCGTGTGTGGACCTTGACCCACCCGCGGTACTGCTGCCGCCCCGGGGCGTCCGGATCGACGACGCATTCGACGCGGCGGGCGAGGTCGAGGACGGCGGGGTCGGCCATGGTCTCCGGCCGGTAGGAGCGCGCGTCCAGCGCGCCGGTGGCCAGCGCCTCGGCGATCGTGTACTGGAGGCTGACGCGGGCGACCGTGTCGCTCGCCGGGGCCACCTTCTCCCGCGCCGGCTCGCAGACCATCGGCAGCATGTAGTCGGCGACCGGGCAGACGATGCGCTCGACCATGTCGGCGCGCAGCCCCTCGGCGTGGTACAGATGGAGGGCGGCGTCGATGAAGGAATGGATGACGTGCCCGCAGGGATAGGGCTTGTAGGAGGTGCGGCGCAGCTCCCACGCCTCGCCGAGGCCGGCCAGGAAGCGCTCGAAGCGGAGCGGCGGCTCGGGGTTCTGGATGTGGGTGGCGTAGAGGCCGCGCGACCCCTCGATGACCCGCGCCGGCCCGGTCACCCCGCCCCTGGCCATCAGGGCCGCGGCGATGCCGCTCTGGGCGGCCCAGCCGGTGTGCACGAAGCGGACGGTGGTGCCGTCGTTCCAGCTCTCCGCAATGCCGGCGGCCTGGCTGCCGGCGATGCCGAGGGCGTGGGTGATCTCCTCCGCCGACAGGCCGAGCAGCTTGCCGGCGGCCAGCGTGGCCCCGAAGGCGCTGGCGATCGCCGAGGCGTGGAAGCCGCGCTTGTGGAACTGGCCGGGGGCGATCAGCCCGAACCGGCAGGTCAGCTCGCTGGCCGCCGCCACGGCGGTCATGACCGCCCCGGCGTCCTGGCCGCCCGCTTCGGCCAGCGCCAGCGCGGTGACCACGGTCGGGCTGCTGAAATGGATCACCGTCTCGTTGTGGGTGTCGTCGAAGTCGAGGGCCGAGGCCATGGTGCCGTTGGCCAGCGCCGCCGCGGCCGGGCTCACCCGCTCGCCCGATCCGAGGATGCTGCTGGCGCCGCCGCCGCCGAGCCCGACGGCCGCCGCCCGCACCCCCCGGCCCACCTCCGTGTCGTTGGCCGCCAGCACGACGCCGATCACGTCGAGGATGCGCAGGCGGGTCGCCTCCCGCACGTCGCCGGGAAGATCCTCCCAGCCCACCGACGCCAGCCAGCGCGCGGCCTGCGCGGCGAGCGCGCCGGCGCCATCCTCCGCGGCCGCGCCGGCCGCCTCCTTCCCGGATCCCTCTGCCATCACTTCACCTGCCATTTGAGGACGCGCCGCTCGATCACCGTCACCAGCGCGTCCAGGCAGAACGCGAAGCAGGTCAGGACGATGATTCCGGCGAAGACGGAGTTGATGTCGAACACCCCCTCGGCCTGGAGGATGAGGTAGCCGACGCCGCGCGAGGAGCCGAGATACTCCCCGACCACCGCGCCGACGAAGGCCATGCCCACGGAATTGTGCAGGCTGGCGAACACCCAGCTCATCGCCGAGGGCAGATAGACCAGGCGCAGCAGCTGCTTGCGGCTGGCGCCGAGCATCCGGCTGTTGGCGAGGATGACGGGGTTCACCTCGCGCACGCCGTGATAGACGTTGAAGAAGACCAGGAAGAACACGAGCGTGACGCCGAGCGCGACCTTCGACCAGATGCCCAGCCCGAACCACACCGCGAAGATCGGTGCCAGCACCACGCGCGGCATCGAGTTGACGGCCTTGAGGTAGGGGTCGACCAGCGCCGATGCGGTGGGATTGAGCCCCAGCCAGAGGCCGAAGATCAGACCCAGCGCGGTCCCGAACAGGAAGGCCAGCATGGTCTCCAGCAGGGTGATGCCGAGGTGGCCCCAGATCTCGCCGCTTGCGAACCACTGCCAGAGCTGCGCGAAGACCAGCATGGGCCGGCCGAAGAAGAAGGGGGGCAGGACCGCCGTGCTGGTCAGGACGTGCCAGAGCGATATCAGCAACGCAAAGCTCAGGACCTGATAGACCACGATGTTGTTCCGGCCCGGCCGCAGCGAGCCGAGGCCGACCCGGCGCGGGCGCGGCAGGGCCGCGCCCGCGCCGGCGTCGAGGGAGGGGCTGCTATTTTTCATTGCGCTGGTACCCCTTGAGGACTTCCTCTTTCATGGTTTCCCAGATGGCCGAGTGAAGCTCCAGGAACCGGGGGGTCATCCGGATCTCGGCGACGTCCCGGGGGCGCGGGAGGTCGATGACGAAATCGCCGATCGGATGGGTGCCGGGGCCGGCGGAGAGCACGACGACGCGGTCGGACAGCGAGATCGCCTCCTCAAGGTCGTGGGTGATGAACAGCACCGACTTGCGGTCCGCCGACCACAGGTCGAGAAGCTCGTTCTCCATGAGCTGGCGGGTCTGGATGTCCAGCGCGCTGAACGGCTCGTCCATCAGGATGATCTTGGGTTCCAGGATCAGGGTCTGGGCGAGCGCCACGCGCTTGCGCATGCCGCCGGACAGCTGGGCCGGGTAGAGGTCGCCGCGCCCGCCCAGCCCGACCCGCTTCAGCCAGTCGTTGGCGCGCTCCACGCGCTCCGCCTTGGCGATCCCGCGGATCTCCAGCCCCGCGGTGACGTTGTCGAGCGCGTTTCGCCAGGGCATCAGCGCGTCGGCCTGGAAGAGGTAGCCGGCCCGGCGGTTCAGGCCGACCAACGGCTCGCCGAAGATGTGGACGCTTCCGTTGGTCGGCTCCAGGAGCCCGGCGGCGACGTTGAGCAGCGTGGACTTGCCGCAGCCGGTGGGACCGACGACCGAGACGAACTCGCCGTCGCCGATGGCCAGCGTGGTGTCGCGGACCGCCGTGTAGTCGGTCCCCCGCTTGGTCCGGGAGGGGAACGTGCAGGTGATGTCGGACAGTAGAACCGCCGGCGTTGACGGCTTTTCCACGGGGACGGCGTGCAGCGGTGCCGGGTTCTGCGCTTGCATCGTACGATTGTTCCGGTTGATCGCGTCAGCAGAGCCGGCCGCCGCGGGCAGCGGCTTGCCTGAGGGGTATGCCATGACGGTCTCACTTGAACTTGGCGTGCGCGCGGTCCACGAACTCGTTCGTGTAGGTCTTCGAGAGATCGAGGGGGGCCGCCTTCAGCTCGGGCTCCAGCACGGCGATGGACTCGAGCACGGTCTGCACGTTCTCCGCCGTGATCCGCCCGTCGAAGCGGAAGGCGGTCAGGTTCCGCTCGACGGCCTGGCGGTAGGCCGCCTCGTTGGCGCGGTAATACTCCTCGGGCACCGAGGCGATGACGTCGTCGACGCTGGCCGTCTCCATCCACTTCATGGCCCGGATCATGGCGTTGGCCATGGCCTGGACGGTGTTCGGGTTCTTCTTGACGAACTCGGCCTTGGCGTAGAGCGAGCCGGCGATGAAGTCGCCGCCGTAGACCTGGTGCGTCCCCTCCTTGGTGCGGCTGTCGGCGATGATGGTGATGTCGTCGCTCCGCTCAAGCTCGGTGATCACCGGATCCAGGCTGACGATCGCGTCCAGCTCGCCGCCCCGGCGCACCGCGGCGACCGCGCCGGGACCGGCGCCGACGGCGATGTAGCTGACCTGCTTGGGATCGAGGCCGGCGTTCTGCATGTACTTGCCGAAGAAGGCGTGCGAGGCGCTGCCCGGCGAGGTGACCCCGACCTTCAGGCCCTTGAAGTCCTCGGGCTTCTTCACGGCCCCGCTGCGCGCCTTCACCACCGCCAGCACGTTGCCGGGATAGCGCGCGAAGGCCACGAAGCTTTGCAGGTCCTGCCCCTTGGCCTGCATGCGCACGGTGTGCTCGTAAGCGCCCTGGGTCACGTCGGCGCTGCCGCCGATCATGGCCTGGAGGCCCTTGGCCCCGGATCCGAAATCGAGGAACTGGGCGTCCAGGCCCTCGTCCTTGAAGTAGCCGCGGTGACGGGCGATCGCGTAGGGCAGCTTGTCGATCTGGCTTGAGATCCCGCCGATCGCGATGATCACGTCGCGCTTTTCCGGGGTCTGCGCCTCGACTCCCGCCAGCGGCAGCGCCGCCAGCAGAAACGCGATGCCAAGACGTATCGGGATTCCACCCATCTGAACGTCCCTCCTGATTTCATTTCTGAGATTTTCAAAAAGCGTAATGGCCATATGGTCGCATGTCAATTCACAATATCGCAGATTGATGGCCAGGGAGGTTGCCGCCGACCGAAGGTTCGCCAGTGCAGCATGCGGCACATAAGGCGCTTTGATCATGCACGACAAATCGTTTAAGATCTATATTGCTTGTGCTACACACCCATCATATGGTATGCAATGCGAGAATATCGGAGATGAACGAAATGGCGGAACCGCCCGTGGTCGGCTTCATCGGGCTGGGAGCGATCGGCCGGCCCATGGCCGAGCGCATCCTCGAACGCTTCAGCCTCGTCGCCTGCGACCTGCGGCCGGACGCCTGCGCGCCCCTTGCCGGCCGGGCGCGGATCGCCTCCACACCGGCCGAGGTGGCCGCCGGCTCCGACATCGTCTTCGCCTGCCTTCCGACCCTGGGCTCGTACCGCGAGGTCGTCTCCGGCGAGGCCGGCCTGCTGGCCGGCGGTCGGGCCGGGCTGTACGTCCATGTGGGAACGACGGGAAGCGCGCTCGTCCGGGAGCTGGAGTCCGCGCTGGCGGGCGTCGGGGTGCGGACCCTCGACGCGCCCATGACCGGCGGCGTGCCCCGCGCGCGGGACGGCACGCTCACCGTGATGGCGTCCGGCCCCGCCGAGGCGTTCGCGGCGGCGTTGCCGGTGATGGAATGCTACGCCTCCAAGATCGTCCATCTCGACGGCGGCACGGGCAGCGCCCAGATCCTGAAGCTCATCAACAACGTCCTGTCGGCGGCCAACCTCGCCCTGGCCGCGGAGGCCCTGCTGATGGGCAGCAAGGCCGGCCTCGACTGCGGCCAGATGATCGAGGTCCTGAACAGCGGGACGGGGCAGAGCGACGCGACGCGGACGAAGATCCCGCGGCACGTGCTTTCCGGACGCTTCGATTACGGCGGCGCCCTGCACATCACGCTCAAGGATCTGGCGGCCTATCTGGAGGAGGCGTCGGCCCTGGGCGTGCCGGCCCCGCTTGGCAGCGTGGTGCGGCAAGCCTATGTTAGGGCGGCCGCGCTCGGGTCTCCCTTGGATGACATGACGTCCGTCGTCTGCCATATGGAACAGGCATCCGGAGCGGAACTGCGGGCCCGTGCGCATCGCGATGGGGCGGCCGCTGCCCCCGAGATTTGAAGGTGATCCATGTCGCTGGTGAAAGAGGATGAGGAGAAGAAGTCCGGTGGCATCCAGTCACTGGCCCGCGCTTCGGCCATCCTGGAGGAGATCGCCCGCAACCGCCAGGGCATCGGCCTGGCGCAGCTCAGCAAGAACGTGGGACTCCACAGCAGCACCGCCTTCCATCTGGTCAAGACCTTGGTCCGACTTGGCTATGTCCACCAGGACGAGGAGAGCAAGGTCTACCGCATCGGCAAACTCATCTACAGCCTGGCAAGCGCCGCCCTGGACGAGGTGGAGATGGCGCGGCTGTCCGGCCCCTTTCTGGACGAGCTGTCGATGCGCACCGGCGAGACCAGCCACATCGCCGTGCGCTCCGGCACCGACATCGTCGTCGTCGGCAAGTCGGAGGGAACCGGCGCCTTCCGCATCGCCGAGCGGACCGGCATCAGCCGGCCCGCCCACGCGACGGCGCTGGGCAAGATCCTGCTGGCGGCCATGCCCGCCCAGAACCTCGACCTCTTCCTGCGCGGCTACGAGCTGCGGGCGATCACCAGCCGCACCATCACCGACCGGCAACGCCTGGAGGACGAGCTGGAGAAGGTCAGGCGCACCGGGATCGCCTACGACGACGGCGAGTTCCACGTCGAGGTCCGGTGCATCGCCGTCCCGGTCCGCAACTTCCGCGGCTCCATCGTCGCGGCCATGGGCATCTCCACCCCCGTCTGGCGCCTGTCGCTCCACGACCTCCAGGAGAAGGCCAATCTCCTGAAGGGCGTCGCCGACACCCTGTCGGCGACCTTCGGCTTCCAGCCGGAGGAGCCCGACCTGCCGCAGAAGCGCACCGCCTGAACGCCGCCCGCACAGGGGCAGACACACAGGGGCGGGCACAGGGGGGGCGCGGGGACCGGGCCGGGCGCGGGCGTCCTGCTTAGAGCGGGTCGCGTAAAATCGGAATCGATTTGAAGCGTGAATCCGCTCGCAAAACAAAGGCCTGGAGTTTCGTGCGTTTCAGATTAAACGCACGAAACTCTAGGGCATGGCGACCAGCAGCAGGAGCGTCAGCGAGACCAGCGAGAGCGCGGTGGTGCCGATGACCATGCCGGCGACCTCCTCCGGCGCGTTGTTGAACTTCTGCGCCCAGAGATAGTTGAACACCGCCACCGGCATGGCGCTCTGCACCACCAGC
>JAEZHQ010000548.1 GCA_023416455.1 Pseudomonadota bacterium
GGAAGCCCTGGGCGCCGACCGCGCCGACCGGCTGGGCTCCCTCTACGCCGAGCGCAAACAGCAGATGATGGCCGCGCTCGCCCCGCTTCCCAGGGTGTAGGCCGGGCGCGGTCCCGGGGAGGAGAGCATGCGCTGCCGGGGTTGAATCCTGAAACGCAGGACACTTCATGCCTTTGTTTTGCGAGCGGATTCTTACCATTTCCGGAAGGTTCCGACCTGTGGCCGGACCTCATCCGAGCCCTTATGGGCCGGGCGGCCCGCCTCCGCGGGCCTTGGCTTCGCGCCCATCCGGCTTGGCGCCCAAGCGGGCGCCCAAGTGGGCGCGCAGCCGCGGTCGCGGCCGGATATCATGACCAGACGTCAGGACCAGACGTCAGGACGTTCCGGCCCTGGCATCACGCTCCGATCGTTTCCGGTTTCACGCGATCGTGCAAATCATCGAGTCCACGGGCCATCGGATTCGCGGGTTTCTTCAGGCCGGGCCGGCGGCCCGATCTGGAGAAACCCGCTCCGGTGAGGGCGGTGCCGGTCAGGCCACCCGCGATTCCGTCTGGTCCCCTTCCGCGAAGCCGTTGTTCAGGCCCCAGATGGCGGCCTGGGTGCGGTTCGACGCGCTGATCTTGCGCAGCAGGCTCTTGAGATGGACCTTGATGGTCGCTTCGGTGATGCCGAGTGCGTTGGCGATCATCTTGTTGCTGTCACCGCTGAGCAGGCGGCGCAGGATCTGCACCTCGCGCTGCGACAGGCCGTTGCGGGCGGCGGGGGTGGCGCCGGCCGTGGTGGCGCCCACGCGGCCGCTGATGAGGAGGGCGGCCAGATGGCTGGGCAGCACCTTCTCGCCCATCATGACGAGATGCAGCGACTGGGCGAGCGCCGCCGGCGACATGTCCTTCATCAGGAAGCCGTCGGCCCCGGACTGGATGGCGTTGGCCATCACCGTCGGGTCGAGCTGCGTGGTCAGCAGGACCAGGCGCGCCTGGGGGGAGGCGTCCTTGAGGGTGGTAACCGTCTGCACCACATCGCCCAGGCCGACCGGATCGACGACGATCATCTGCGGCGCATCCTCCGCCGACACCTGCGGAAGGGCCTCCTTCAAGGACGATGCCTCCTTCGTGATCCGGAAGTTGCCGTCGGCGAACAGGGCCTTCAGCCCCTGCCGGAACAGGTTGTTCGCATCGATCAGCGCGACAGAGACGTGTTGCATGGGTCAGCCACTCTCTAAAGAGGTCGATGGAGGGAGATCCTAGCTGATCGAACGGGGGTTATCCAGCCTTGCGTTAGTAAATTGTTAACCAAAAACGGGGTGCTCCCCTATCCGTTCGGACGGTTGCGGCGGGGCGCCGCCCGCCCGCGAGGGCTTGCGCGGGCCGCCGTTTCCTGCTTCATCGGGACCGGCCTGTGCCACGACGCCGTCCCGCAACCCACCAGCGCGGTTTCGCCCATGCCCCCCGTTTCCCGCCCCGCCGCCAAGCCCGCGCCCGCCCGCTCGGCGGCCGGTTCGCTCGCCGCCTTCTGTCCCTGGGCGGGCGGGGAGGAGGGCGTGCGCGTCTATCTGCGGCCCGTCGGCCTGCTGCCCGTCGCCGCCTGGGCCGCCGGCGCCGCCGTTCCGCTGGCCGGCGGGCGCTTCGCCTTCGCCACCGCGGAGCTGATCGTCCGCCGGGGAAGCCGCATCGAGCGCGCCTTCGCGCCGCTGTCGGAGATCATGGCCTGGGGCTGGGAGCGCGGGCGCGCCGTCGCCGCGGCCCTCGACGGGAGGCTTGCCGCCCTGACGCGGGCGCGGTCGCCGTTCGGCGGGCTCGACCTCGGCCGGCCGCGCCTCATGGGCATCGTCAACGTCACGCCCGACAGCTTTTCCGACGGCGGCGACTTCTTCGACGCCGCCGCCGCCATCGCCCACGGCACCGCCCTGCTGGAGGCCGGGGCCGACCTGCTCGACATCGGCGGCGAATCCACCCGTCCCGGCTCCGCTGCCGTCTCCCCGGAGGAGGAGGAGGCGCGCGTCCTTCCGGTCATCCGCCATTTCGCCGGGCGGGGTGCCGTGGTCTCGGTCGACACGCGCCACCCCCGGGTGATGGCGGCGGCGCTGGCGGCCGGGGCGCGCATCGTCAACGACATCGCCGGGCTCGGCGATCCCGGGTCTTTGCCGGTGGTCGCCGGGGCCGGCGCCCCGGTGGTGCTGATGCACATGCAGGGCGAGCCCGGCACCATGCAGGACAACCCGGTCTACGAGGACGCCGCGCTCGACGTCTTCGACTGGCTGGAGGAGCGGGTGGAGTCCTGCCGGCGTGCCGGGGTGCCGGCGGAACGGATCGCCGTCGATCCCGGCATCGGCTTCGGCAAGACCGTGGAGCACAACTTGCAGATCCTGCGCCAGACCGCGCTCTATCACGGGCTTGGCTGCGCGGTCCTGATCGCCCTGTCGCGCAAGGCCTTCATCGGCCGGCTGTCCCGCGGCGAGCCGCCGAAGGAGCGGCTGGCCGGCTCGCTCGCCGCCGGTCTTGAGAGCCTCAACCAGGGCGCCCAGATTCTGCGCGTCCACGACGTGGGCCAAACGGCACAGGCCCGTGCCGTTTGGGAGGGGCTGCATCCGTCCTTGTAATGGGGCGGGCCTCATCCGCTCGCGTGTGGGCGGAAGGGCGCTTGACCGGCACCCGCCGGACGGGCGAAGAAGGCTCCATCGCCGCCGCGATTGCGGTACAGTCGATCCACCACAGTGGCAGGGCCATTCCCGAGGGTTTTCCATGACGCGACACCTGTTCGGCACCGACGGCATCCGCGGCACCGCCAACATCGAGCCGATGACCGCCGAAACCGCCCTGCGGGTGGCCATGGCGACGGCTCTGCAATTCCGCCGGGGCGACCATCGCCACCGCGTGGTCATCGGCAAGGACACCCGCCTGTCGGGCTATCTGCTGGAGCCGGCGCTGACCGCGGGCTTCATCTCCATGGGCATGGACGTGGTCCTGGTCGGCCCGCTGCCCACCCCGGCGGTGGCCATGCTGACCCGCAGTCTGCGCGCCGACATGGGCGTGATGATCTCGGCCTCCCACAACCCCTACCAGGACAACGGCATCAAGCTGTTCGGGCCGGACGGCTACAAGCTGTCGGACGGGGTCGAGGGGGCGATCGAGGCGCGCATGGGCCGGCCCTTCGCGCCGGATCTCGCCGGCTCCGCCGAGCTGGGGCGGGCGAGCCGCATGGAGGACGCCACCGGCCGCTACATCGAGTATGTGAAGAACACCTTCCCGCGCGGCCTGCGGCTGGACGGGCTCAAGATCGTCGTCGATTGCGCCAACGGCGCCGCCTACAAGGTGGCGCCCAAGGTCCTGTACGAGCTGGGCGCCGACGTCGTTCCGGTGGGGGTCAGCCCGGACGGGCTGAACATCAACAAGGGCTGCGGCGCCACCGCGACCCAGACCCTCCAGGAGCAGGTGGTCACCCACGGCGCCGATCTGGGCATCGCGCTGGACGGCGACGCCGACCGCCTGATCATGGTGGACGAGGCCGGGCGGGCCATCGACGGCGACCAGCTCATGGCGCTGATCGCCTCCAGCTGGGCCAGGGCGCAGTCGCTGAAGGGGGGCGGGGTGGTTGCCACCGTCATGTCCAACCTGGGCATGGAGCGCCACCTGAAGGGGCTCGGCCTGCATCTCGCCCGCACCCCGGTCGGCGACCGCTACGTCGTCGAGCTGATGCGCCAGCGCGGCTACAACGTCGGCGGCGAACAGTCGGGGCATGTGGTGCTGTCCGACTATTCGACCACCGGCGACGGCCTGATCGCCGCGCTCCAGGTGCTGGCGGTCCTCATCCAGGCCGGCGGCAGGGCGGCCAGCGAGGTCTGCCGGGTCTTCCAGCCGGTTCCGCAGACGCTGACCAACGTCCGGTTCGCCACCGGCTCCGCCCCGCTGGAGGCCGTTGCGGTGCGCGACGCGATCCGCGAGGGCGAGGCCCGCCTCAACGGCTCCGGCCGCGTCCTGATCCGCAAGTCGGGCACCGAACCGGTCATCCGCGTCATGGCGGAGGGCGACGACGAGGGGCTGGTCCATCGGGTGGTCGGCGACATCGCCGCGGCCATCCAGACCGTGGCCCGCCCGGCGGAGGCCGCGGAATGAAGGGGCGCGTCCTGATCGTCGCCGGGTCGGACTCCGGCGGGGGGGCCGGCATCCAGGCCGACATCAAGGCGGTCAGCGCGCTGAACGCCTACGCCATGACCGCCATCGCCGCGCTGACCGCGCAGAACACCATCGGCGTCCACGGCGTCCTGGCGATCGATCCCGCCTTCGTCGCCCTCCAGATGAAGGTGGTGCTGGAGGACATCGGCGCCGATGCGGTCAAGATCGGCATGCTCGCCAACGCCGCGGTCATCGAGGCGGTGGCCGGCGCCTACGAGGAGCACGCGATCAACGTCCCGCTGGTCGTCGATCCGGTGATGGTGTCCAAGAGCGGCCACTTCCTGCTGGAGCAGGAGGCGGTGATGACCTTGCGGCGGCGCCTGCTGCCGCGGGCCGAGCTGGTGACCCCCAACCTGCCGGAGGCGGAGGCCCTGACCGGCATCCCGGTGCGCGGGCTCGACGACATGCGCCGCGCCGCCGAGCTGATCCGCAGCTTCGGCCCCAGGGCCGTCCTGCTCAAGGGCGGCCATATGGAGGACGAGCGGCTCAGCGACCTGCTCCTCACCGAGGATGGCGAGACGGTGTTCGAGGGAACCCGCGTCCACACCCCCCACACCCATGGGACGGGGTGCACCCTGGCCTCGGCGATCGCCGCCGGCCTCGCCCAGGGTCTCGGGCTGCGCGAGGCGGTCGCCCGCGCGCGCTCCTATGTGGAAACGGCCATCCTGACCGCCCCCGGCCTCGGCCACGGCCACGGGCCGCTCAACCACCTCCACACCGTGCGGGACTTCCCGTAACGCGCGGGGGGCCTGGCACCAGCGGCGCCGGCCGCCTCAAACGATGGACAGCATGGCCGCCTCGGGGGCGGCCAGCGTGTCGGCCAGCGCGCGCAGGCCGCGCACGAGGTCGTCCCGGCTGCGCGGCTGGCACAGGCTGAGCCGCACCGCATGGGGGGCACCGGCCCGGCCCACCGCGAAGACGTCGCCGCCGGTGACGACGACACCGCGCCGCCGCGCCTCGGCGATGAAATCGTCCCGCCGCCACGGCTCCGGCAGGACCAGCCACAGATGCTGGGCCGCCGGATGGCCGCAGACGGTGTCGGCGGGCAGGATGGAGCGCGCCAGCCGCTGGCGCGCCGCGTCCTCGCTGCGCTGCGCCTCGGCGAAGCGGTCGGCGCTGCCGTCGGCGATCCAGCGCGTGGCGACCTCGGCCGGAAGGGGCGGCGAGGAGTATTGGAGGGCGCGGATCACCGCCTCGATCCGCGGCACCAGCTCCAGGGGCGCCACCAGGTAGCCGACCCGCAGGCCGGCGGCCACGCTCTTGGACAGGCCCGACAGGTAGATGGTGACGTCGGGGGCGATGGTCTGGATGGGCAGGGGGTCGGGCACCAGGAAGCCGAAGACGTCGTCCTCCACGAGGATGACGCCGTGGCGGCGGGCGATGGCGGCGATCTCGATCCGGCGCGCCGCCGGCATCACCGACGCCGTGGGGTTGTGCAGGGTCGGCACGAGATAGAGCGCCTTCGGCGCGAGGCGCCGGCAGGCGCTGTCGAAGGCGTCGGGCACCACCCCGTGCTCGTCGAGCGCGATGCCCTCCAGATGATAGCCCTCGACGGCGGCGAGCGTCTTCATGCCGTAGTTGGTCAGCCGTTCGGTCAGAACCACGTCGCCCGGCCGCGCCACGGCGGCGAGCGCCACCGCCATGGCGTTCTGCGCGCCGGTGGTCAGCAGCACCTGGTCGGGGGTGGCGGCCACCCGGTGCTGGCGGGCCAGCCATTGCGCCCCGGCCGCCCGGTGGGCCGGCAGGCCGGCGTGGGGCGCGTAGTCGAGCAGCCCCGCCGCCCCGGCCGCGGCGATGGCGGACAGCGTCGGGCCGAACGCCTGGCCGGCCAGCGCCTGTTCGGGCTTGACCACCGTCATGTTGACGACCGACGGGCCGGCCGGCGGCGTCCAGGTGAAGGGATCGGACGGGGGAGTGAGCCGATGCCCCTGCACGAAGGTGCCGCGCCCCACCTCGCCGCCGATCAGCCCCCGCTTCTCGGCCTCCGCATAGGCCCGCGTGATGGTGCCGACGGTGACGCCGAGCCGGTAGGCGAGGTCGCGGTGGGTCGGAAGCCGCGCGCCGGCGGGCAGGCGCCCGCTGGCCACATCGTCGGCCAGCGCGTCGGCGATGGCGCGGTAGCGGGGACCCTTGCGGTCGGCGAGGTCGGGAAGCCAATTTGTCATGGAGACAATAGTGATATTGTTCGGCCGGAACGGCAAGCGATCCGCGCATTGCTCCGGCATTGTCCCGATTGGGCCGGCCGCGTCCCCGGCGCGGGGCATGGAACCCGGACGGTGGATCAGGCGTTGGGGAAGAGCCGGGCCGCCCTGTCAGAAGGAGTCACGCGGATGACCGCCGAGAATGCCATTCGACAGACCTACGACCGCTTTTTCGGAGGCGAACGGAACATGGGCTCCCTGGAGCGCGCCATTTCCACCGGGCTCGGCCTGATCATGGCCGCCGGGGGGGTGCGGCGCGGTGCCGACCTTCGCGGTGCCGCCATGGGGCTGGCCGGGGCGGCGCTGGTGGCGCGCGGGATGAGCGGCCACTGCCCGGTCAAGGCGATGGTGGAGGGCGACCACCACCGGCTGGGTCCCTCCGGAGACGCCGGCCGTCTCGGCCCGCGCACCGGCCAGGACGACGCCGGCCGGAACGAGGCATGGCGGGACGAGGCCGCCTGGGCGCGTTCAGAACCCTGAGCGCCGCCCCCGGTCCCCGGCGCCGGCATCAGGAGGAGGAGGCGGTGCGCCGGCGCCGTTTCCATTCCTTCAGCCGGCGTTCGCCCCACACCAGCGCCCGGCCGGTCGGCGCCTTCAGGAACGGGACGTCGTAGGCGAGCAGCACCAGGCCGAGCGGCAGCATCCAGATCCCGAGCACCGGCAGGAAGCTGAGCAGGCCGCCGAAGATCAGGAGGATGCCCACCGGCACCCGGACCCAGGTCGCCCGCGGCTCGCGCAGCCAGCGCAAGGCACGCGCGAGCGTGTCGGGGAGCCGCTCGGCGATTCGGTCGACCCGGCGTTCGAGCCGTCTGTGATGGGTGTCGATCAATGGCTTTCCCGTTTTGTGTCCGGCCCCCGTCGTGGCCGGTCACGCCGCCATATGGGGGGCGGTCGGCCCAATCCAAGAACGCTCCTCCCATTGCGCAAGGGACGTCTTGACAGCGCCGGGGACTAACGCTACCTCACATGCCGTACATGGATCCGGGCCCCTCTGGCAGCGCGAGTCGTCGGCTGTGATGTCGGATCCCTTCACCTGCTTTTGCGCCGACGGGCGTGACCGCATTTGGAGGGTTCGATGGAGACATCGCCCTGGATCTGGATCGGCTTCAACGCCTTCGTCCTTCTCCTCCTCGCCTTCGATCTCGGCGTCCTTCACCGCCGCCCCCACCAGATCAGCGTCCGCGAGGCGCTCCTCACCAGCGCCGGCTACGTCGCCCTGGCCCTCTCCTTCAACGCGGGCGTCTACTGGTTCATGGGCACCCAGAAGGGGCTGGAGTTCACCACCGGCTACCTGATCGAGTGGAGCCTCAGCGTCGACAACATCTTCGTCATCGCGATGCTGTTCGGCCACTTCGCGGTGCCGCCGATGCACCAGCACCGGGTGCTGTTCTGGGGCATCCTGGGCGCGCTGGTGATGCGGGGCGCGCTGATCCTGGCCGGCACGGCGCTGATCCACCAGTTCCACTGGACCATCTACCTGTTCGGCGCCTTCCTGCTGTTCACCGGCATCAAGATGCTGATGGCCTCCGACGTCGCGCCGGACGTCACCGACAACCGCCTGCTGCGCTTCGTCCGCTCGCACGTCCGCATGACCGACGGCTATGAAGGCTCCGCCTTCTTCGTCCGCCGCGCCGGCGTCCTGATGGCCACGCCGATGCTGCTGGTGCTGGTCATGGTGGAGGCGACCGACCTGATGTTCGCGCTGGACAGCGTTCCGGCCATCTTCGCGGTGACCAGCGACCCGTTCATCGTCTACACCTCCAACGTCTTCGCCATCCTGGGGCTGCGCTCGCTGTACTTCGCGCTGGCCGGGATCATCCACCGCTTCGCGTACCTCAAGTACGGGCTGTCGCTGGTTCTCGTTTTTATCGGGATGAAAATGATCCTCGTCGACGTATGGAAGGTGCCGACTGCGCTCGCGCTCGGCGTGACGGCGGCGCTGATCGGCGGCTCGGTGCTGCTGTCCCTGATCAAGACCCGGTCGGAACCCGCTCCGGCGGCCCGGCCGGGCGACACCGAAACCCAGGAGGTCGCGGCCGACTGACCGGCCGGTCTCCACCGTTCTTTGAGGCCATGGAGGGTACCCGATGGGTCTGTTCGACATGTTCCGCAGCGACGCCGGCGAGAAGATGACGCCGCATCTTGCCTTCGCCGTGTCGCTTCTCTACTGCATGGGCGCCGACGGCGAGATGGACACCGAGGAGATCGGCCACCTGCTGTCGGTGCTGGGCGGCGAGAACAAGGGCGGCTCGATCGGCGTGGGGGCGAACAACCGCGCCCTGCTCGACAAGGCCGTCCAGTATGTCCGCCGCAACCAGCCCGACGCTTTCCTGGCAGAGGTGACTCCCATCCTCAGCGACGCGCAGAAGATGTGCATCCTCTGCAACATGGTGGACAGCGCCCTGTCCGACGGCCAGGCGGAGCGTGAGGAGCAGGAGCTGATCGGCAGGTTCCAGCAGGCGTTCGGCATCTCGGACGATCGCTTTCGCCCGTTTTTCGAGGTGATCGTGCTGAAGAACGATCGGTCCGTATTCACCAACACCAACCACCCGAGCAACCAGCCGGGCTTCCAGGTCTCGTTGACCGGGCTTCGCTGAGGGTAGGCCGGGAAGCGCAAACGAGGGAGCTATCGTAATGTTCAACCAGTTTCCGAACCAGAACGGCTGGGGTGTCGGCGCCCCGGCCGTGGACCGCGCGGTGTTCGACGAGGGCCTGCGCAAGCACATGCTGCGGGTCTACAACTTCATGATGCTCGGCCTCGTGGTGACCGGGCTGGTGGCGCTCTTCGTCGCCAGCACCCCGGCGCTCTACGTGCCGATCTTCACCACGCCGCTGAAGTGGGTGGTGATGCTGGCCCCGCTGGGCTTCATCATGGTGCTGTCGTGGCGCTTCCATTCCATGTCGGCGAGCGCGCTCCAGGGCCTGTTCTGGGTCTTCTGCGCCGTCATGGGCGTGTCCATGGCGTCGATCTTCCTGGTGTTCACCGGCGCCAGCGTGGCCCGGGTCTTCTTCATCACCTCGGCCATGTTCGCGGCCATGAGCCTCTACGGCTACACCACCAAGGCCGACCTGTCGAAGATGGGCTCCTTCCTGATGATGGGCCTGATCGGCATCATCATCGCCAGCCTGGTCAACATCTTCGTCGGCTCCAGCGCGTTGCAGTTCGCCATCTCGGTGATCGGCGTTCTGGTCTTCACCGGCCTGACCGCCTACGACACGCAGCGCATCAAGGAAGAGTACGCCGAGGGCTACGGCCATGAGACCAACACCAAGCTGGCCGTCATGGGCGCCCTGTCGCTCTACCTGAACTTCATCAACCTGTTCCAGATGCTGATGCAGCTGATGGGGCAGCGCGAGGAGTAAGCGGACCGGACAAAGCGTTCGACGCCGGGGCCGGCCGTCACCGACGGCCGGCCCCGTTCGATTCAGGGGAGGCGCCCGGGACGGCCGGGATGTCCGCTCCCCGGAAAGCCCGCGGCGCCTCATACCGGTGGCGCCAGAACACGTCCATTGAGCGCCGCCGGTAAAACCCGACAGATCAATGCGATAGCATTGATCGCGAGGATGATACGGACGGCGCCTTCAGGCGCCGTCCGTATCACCGGGGCACCTCTACCCCATCGACACGGTTGCTTTCGCACAGGGCTGCGCCATGTGCTGTCAGGTCTGAACCCGAGGCGCGCGATGGCTGCCATCAAGCGCCCCTGACCGCCGCGCCGGGAAACCGGCGCCCGGCATGCGGAGGGAGCAGCCATGAACGACCTGCCCCGCGACCACCGCGCCGATCACGGCGACCATGCCAGGGTGAAGGATCCCGTCTGTGGCATGATGGTCGATCCGGAGCGCACCGCGCACCACGCGGAGCACGGCGGCCGGACCTTCCACTTCTGCTCGGCGCGCTGCCGGGAGACCTTCGTCGCGGCGCCCGAAGCCTACCTGACGCCCGAAGCCAGGCCCGCAGCGCCGGAGCCGACGGGGCGCGCCGCTCCGCGGAAGGGGGTGATCTACACCTGCCCGATGCACCCCGAGATCCGTCAGGAAGGGCCGGGCAACTGCCCCATCTGCGGCATGGCCCTGGAGCCCGTCGGCGCAACCGCCGAGGAGGAGCCCAACCCCGAGCTGATCGGCATGACCCGCCGGTTCTGGATCGGCACCGCCCTGACCGTGCCGCTCGTCCTGCTCGAACTTGGCGCCCACTTCCCCGGTCTGGGCCTGCACACGCTGATCTCATCGCGGGCATCCCTGTGGCTCCAGTTCCTGCTGGCGACGCCCGTGGTCCTGTGGGCGGGCTGGCCGTTGCTGGAGCGGGGCTGGCGGTCCTTCGTGAACCGCAGCCTGAACATGTTCAGCCTGATCGCGCTCGGCGTCGGGGTGGCCTACCTGTTCAGCATCGTCGCGACCTTCCTGCCCGGCCTCTTCCCCGCGGGTTTCCGCAACGCCGACGGACAGGTCGCGGTCTACTACGAGGCCGCCGCCGTCATCACCGTGCTGGTGCTGCTGGGGCAGGTGCTTGAACTGCGCGCGCGCGAGCAGACCGGCGGCGCGATCCGGGCGCTGCTGAACCTGGCTCCCAAGACCGCGCACCGCATCCGCGCCGATGGCGGGGACGAGGAGGTGACGCTCGATGCCGTTCACGTCGGCGACCGGCTGCGGGTCCGCCCCGGCGAGGGCGTGCCGGTGGACGGTGAGGTGCTGGAGGGCCGCGGCGCCGTGGACGAGTCCATGGTGACCGGCGAATCCATGCCGGTCGAGAAGGAGCCGGGGGCAAAGGTGATCGGCGGGACGGTGAACCAGACGGGCGCCTTGGTGATGCGGGCCGACAAGGTCGGCTCGGACACCATGCTGTCGCGCATCGTGACCATGGTCGCCGAGGCGCAGCGCAGCCGGGCGCCCATCCAGCGCATGGCCGACGTGGTGTCCGGCTACTTCGTCCCGGCCGTCATCGCCGCCGCCGTTCTGTCCTTCGCCGGCTGGATGGTGTGGGGGCCGCAGCCCGCCTTCTCCTACGCGCTGATCGCGGCCGTCTCGGTGCTCATCATCGCGTGCCCCTGCGCGCTTGGGCTGGCGACGCCGATGTCGATCATGGTCGGGGTGGGAAAGGGGGCCACGGCGGGCGTCCTCATCAAGGACGCGGCGTCCCTGGAGCGGTTCGAGAAGGTGGACACGCTCGTGGTGGACAAGACCGGCACCCTGACCGAGGGCAAGCCGAAGGTGACCGCCGTGGTTCCGGCCGCGGGCATCGACGAGGCGGACCTCCTGTCGCTGGCGGCGAGCCTGGAGCGGTCGAGCGAGCATCCGCTGGCGGCCGCCATCGTCGCCTCCGCCGGAGAGCGGGGCCTGCCGTTGCAGGAGGTCGCCGACTTCGACTCCGTGACCGGCAAGGGCGTGGCCGGAACGGTCGGCGGACGCGCGGTGGCGCTGGGCAACGCCGCGATGATGCGGGACCGGGGCGTCGGCCTCGGTGACCTGGAGGCACGCGCCGACGAATTGCGGCGCGAGGGCGCGACGGCGCTGTTCGCCGCGGTGGACGGCCGGCCGGGCGGCGTCATCGCGGTCGCCGACCCGATCAAGGCGACCACGCCGCACGTGCTGGAGACGCTGCGGGGGGATGGCGTGCGCATCGTGATGCTGACCGGCGACAACCGGACGACGGCCGGGGCGGTGGCGCGGCGCCTGGGCATCGGCGAGGTCGAGGCCGAGGTTCTGCCCGACCAGAAGCACCAGGTCGTCCGCAGGCTGAGGTCGGAGGGGCGGGTGGTGGCGATGGCCGGGGACGGCGTCAACGACGCCCCGGCGCTGGCCGAGGCCGACGTCGGGGTGGCCATGGGCACCGGCACGGAGGTTGCGATCCAGAGCGCCGGGGTGACGCTGGTGAAGGGCGACCTCGCGGGCATCGCGCGGGCGCGGATGCTGAGCCGGGCGACCATGCGGAACATCCGGCAGAACCTGTTCCTCGCCTTCGTCTACAACGTGTTGGGCATTCCGGTTGCGGCGGGCGTCTTCTACCCGCTGTTCGGCTGGATGCTCAGCCCGATCGTCGCCGCCGCCGCCATGGCGCTGAGTTCGGTGTCGGTGATCGGCAACGCGCTGCGGCTGCGGCGGCTGCACTTCTAACCCGCGGACGGATCGGGCCTCCGGCGGGGAACGGTGTCGCCCCGCGGGACGGCGGCACCGTCCCGGAATCGGCCTGGGCCGGTGCCGCTCCCGGCACTGTGGCCGCGTGCTCAATCATGCCCGGTCATGCCCGTTGCGGCGCATCACCCGTTCGGGTGTGGCACCGCAGATACATCCGACATCGGAAATGTAATGGTGACAATTACGACATTGACCTCCGCAATTGTCTCTCCATAATCGGCATTGTCCTGATTGTTTGGGGCCAAATGTTCTGAAGAAGGAGATGTCCCATGCGCACCACCGACGCGACCCGCGCCACCGGATCGTCCCTGTCCACGGCTGTCCTCCGGGGCATCGCGCGCGCCGTCACCATCGGTCTCGGTGTCCTGTGGGGCGTGGTGGAGCGCGCCTTCTCCGGCTATGAGCGCTGGCGCCAGCGCCAGGCCCTCATGCGGCTGGACGAGCATCTGCTGAAGGACATCGGGCTCAGCCGGGCCGACGTGGAGGAGGAAGTCCGCAAGCCCTTCTGGCGGAGTTGAGCCGATGGGCGCCGACTCCATCCTCTATGCGGTCGAGCCCGGCCTTTCCGCCGAGGAGTTCGTCGACGTCCTGCGCCGTTCCGGGCTGGCCGAGCGCCGGCCCGTGGACGACCGCCCGCGCGTCGAGGCGATGCTGCGCAACGCCGGCCTGATCGTCACCGCGCGGACGGGCACCCTCCTGGTGGGGGTGGCCCGTTCGGTCACCGACTTCGTGTACTGCTGCTACCTGTCCGACCTCGCGGTGGACCGCGCCGTCCAGGGGCGGGGCATCGGCAAGGAGCTGATGCGCCGCACCCGCGCCGCGGTGGGGGAGGGGACCGCCTGCCTTCTGCTGTCGGCGCCCAAGGCCGTCGGCTTCTACGAGCAGGCCGGCCTGACGCGGCACGGCCACGCCTTCCTGTTCACCGAATCGCCGTGAGGGAACCCCCGGCCATGCGCCTGCCCATCTATCAGGTCGATGCCTTCACCGACACCGTCTTCGGCGGCAACCCGGCCGCCGTGATGCCGCTGGAATCCTGGCTTCCCGACGCGCAGCTCCAGGCCATCGCGGCCGAGAACAACCTGTCGGAGACCGCCTTCCTGGTGCCCGACGGCGACGGGCACGCGCTGCGCTGGTTCACCCCGGTGGCCGAGGTCGACCTGTGCGGCCACGCCACCCTGGCCACCGCCTTCGTCCTGGCCACGGTGCTGGAGCCGGGGCGCGACCGCTTCGCCTTCACCACCCGCCAGGCCGGCACGCTGACGGTGGAGCGGTCGGGCGACCTCCTCACGATGGACTTTCCGAGCCGCCCGCCGGTGCCGGTGGCGCAGCCCCATCCCGACCTCCTGCCCGCGCTGGGCGGGCCGGCGCCCGTCGCGGTGCTGAGCGCGCGCGACTATCTGGTCGTCTACGAGGACGAGGCGAGCGTGCGGGCGCTGGCCCCCGACATGGAGCGGATCGCCGGGCTGGACCTCCAGGCCGTCATCGTGACCGCCCCGGGCTCCGGCGGGGGGATCGACTTCGTGTCGCGCTTCTTCACCCCCGCCCACGGCATCCCGGAGGATCCGGTCACCGGCTCGGCCCACTGCACGCTGGTCCCCTACTGGGCGGAGCGTCTCGGCCGGACGCGGCTGGAAGCCAGGCAGGTGTCGGCGCGGGGCGGCGCGCTCTCCTGCGCGCTGGCCGGCGACCGCGTGACGATCGCGGGCCGGGCGGTGCTCTACCTGGAAGGCGTTGTTCACATCTAGATCGCCGGCGGGCATGATGCTGTTTCGAAGGAACGGCGGCCGTGGCCGTCACGGACAATGGGAGCGGGGGAGGGGATGGCCGGACGCCATTTCGAGGAGTTTCACGTCGGCGACGTCATCGAGACCGAAGGGGCGACGGTCACCGACGGCCAGATCATGGATTTCGCCCTGCGCTTCGACCCGCAGCCCTTCCACCTGGACCAGATCGCCGCCGCCGCGGGGCCGTTCGGTGGGCTGATCGCCAGCGGCTTCCACACGCTGGCCCTGAGCTTCCGGCTGGTCCGCGACACCGGCATCGTCACCGGCACGAGCCTCGGCGGCTCGGGCATGGACGAGTTGCGTTGGCTGCGCCCGGTGCGCCCCGGCGACACGCTGCGGGTGCGCGTGGTGGTGCAGGAGACCATCCGCTCGCGCCGCGGCGACCGCGGCACCGTGCGGCTTGCCTACACCACGCTGAACCAGCACGGCGAGGCGGTGATGACCGCCACGCTCAACCACATCGTGGCGGCCCGGTCCGTTCCGCCGGGCTGAGCGTCAGGCCGGCGCCCGGTAGCGGGGGATGAGGTCGGCGGCGACGGCGTCCAGGTTGTTGTCGGCCGGCAGCGTCTGGACGTAGCCGCAGTCGCGGCAGGCCGGGATGCTGTCGCGCCGGCCCTCCAGATGGGTGAGGCGGAAGGCGCGCAGCCGCTCGCCGTTCCAGATGTCGACCAGCGCCTCCTCGGCGACGTTGCCGACGATGGTCGCCATGCTCCAGTCGGCGCAGCACACCGACACCGCGCCGTTCATGTTGATGGCCAGCTTCAGGAACGGCTCGGAGCAGACGCGCCGCCCGGCGTCGGGCGCGGCGGCGAAGCCGCTCCCGTCGGCCAGGGACTGGCCGTGCAGGGGATGGACGTAGAGGCTGTCGCTGATCGGCGCGAAGCTGTCGATGAAACGCTGCCGCTCCTCGGCGGTGAGATCCACGTGGATGATCTTGCAGTGCAGGTGGAAGGGGCGGCCCAGCTCCGTCTTTCGGCGGTGCAGGTAGGCCACGTTGTCGACGATGGTCTGGAAGGACGAGAATTTCCGGGTGACGCGCTGGTACATGGCGTCGCTGGCCCCGTAGACCGAGACCCGCATGGCGTCGAGCCCGCCGGCCAGCAGCGCATCGGCGCGCTCCGCCGTCAGAAGCGAGCCGTTGGTGGTCATCTCCACGTGGCGGGCCACGCCGCGCGCCTTCAGCAGATGGACCATGTCGTCGACGCGCGGGTTCACCAGCGGCTCGCCGTCCTTGTAGAGGTGGACCGACTTCAGCGGCGCGTCGAAGGCGGCGAGGTCGTCCACGATCTTGCGGAACAGGTCGAACTTCATCGAGCCGCGCGGCCGGCCGACCCGCTTGAGCAGCTCCGGGTCGCCGGTGGCGCAGAAGACGCAGCGGAAGTTGCAGCCGTTGGACGGGTCGATCAGCAGCGAGAAGGGCGTGGCCAGCGGCAGGACCTGGGCCAGGTCGCTGCGGTCGCGATGGCGGCCGTAGGGGATGTTCGCCGTCGTCGGTTCGGTCATGGCCGGGCCGTGTCGTGTTGCGGGGCTGCGTCCGCGTGACTATCAGGGGATCGGGGCGGGCGTAAAGGAAACATTCACCGTCGCCGCCGGACAAGGGGGTGCCAGCGCGCCCGACGGGCGCCGGCGAACAAACGCGCCCGGCGGTCCGGGCGCCGATGAGGGGTTGCCCGCATGATCGAGATCCTGTCGCACCGCGTCGTCTACCGCGACCGGCGCTTCCACGCGGCCTTTCCCGCCGCCGCGACGCTCGCCGACGGCACGGTCCTGGTGGCCTTCCGCCGGGCGCGCGACCACCGCTGGCTGCACGGCGGGGCGGCGGACGGCGAGTTCGACCGCGTGGACCATGTGGACGCGCGCTCCCACCTCGTCCTCCAGCGCCACACCCCCGGCTTCGAGCCGCTGGGCGCACTGCTGGACCTGCCGGTCGACCCCGAGGCCGGCGACCAGGACGCCAACCTGCTGGTTCTGCGCTCCGGCCGCATCGTCATGGGCGGCTTCTGCTGGTACCCCCTGCCGGCGGGCCACGCCGACCGCCTGCGCCGGCGCGGCGTCCCGCTGATCGGCAGCGCCGAGACGACGGGGGCCAGCTTCCTCTTTTGGGGCGGCTGCACCCGCCACAGCGACGACGGCGGCCTCAGCTGGTCGCCGCACCGCTACCTGCCGCCGCTGCCGGGCTACGGCGACCTCGTGCCGGGGGAACGGCCCCTGCACGGCGGCGCCGTGCGCGGACGCGCCGTGGAGGCGCCCGACGGCACGCTGCTGATGGCCACCTACAGCGGCAGCCCTTACACCAGCTATCTCTACGCCTCGGCCGACCGGGGCGGGAGCTGGGCCTTCCGCAGCGTCATCGCCGCCGACCCGCAGGGCCGGGCCGGCTTCTGCGAGACGGCGCTGCACCGGACGGAGGACGGGCGCCTCATCGCCTTCCACCGCACCACCGGGCTCAAGGACCGGCTGGCCACCTCGGTCTCCCGCGACCTCGGCGCGAGCTGGGAGCCGTGGACGGTGCACGGGGTGGTCGGCCATCCCTACGACGCCTGCCCGCTGCCCGACGGCCGGCTGCTGGTCGTCTACGGCCACCGCCACCGGCCCTACGGAATCCGCGCCCGCCTGTGGGACCCGCGGGCCGGCGGCACCCTCGACGCGGCGCCGGAGACCGTCATCCGCGACGACGCCCCGTCGCCGGACGCCGGCTATCCCTGGGCGACCGTGCTGGCCGACGGGCGCGTGGCCGTCGCCTACTATCTCTGCGACGGCGACGGCCTGCGCCACATCGCGGCCAGCCTGCTCGCCTTGCGGGGGTGATTGACGGGTCCGGGCGCACCCCCTATCGTCCGCGCACCCCACCGCAATCCCGCTTTCGGGGAGGAGTGCCCCCATGAAGCCCGCCCGCCGGCCGTCGAACCCGCTGTTTTCCTCCGGCCCCTGCGCCAAGCGGCCCGGCTGGTCGCTGGACAGTCTGGACGGCGCGCTTCTCGGCCGCTCGCACCGCTCCAAGCCGGGCAAGGCCAAGCTGCGGGAGGTCATCGACCTGACCCGCGCCGTGCTCGCCATCCCCGGCGACCATCGCATCGGGATCGTCCCCGCCTCCGACACCGGGGCGGTGGAGATGGCGCTGTGGAACCTGCTGGGCGCCCGCGGGGTCGACATGCTGGCCTGGGAGAGCTTCGGCAAGGAATGGGTGGGCGACGTCACCAGGCAGCTCCGGCTGCCCGACGTGCGGACGCTCCAGGCCCCCTACGGGGCGCTGCCCGACCTGTCCCAGGCCGATTTCAGCCGCGACGTCGTCTTCACCTGGAACGGCACGACGTCGGGCGTGCGCGTGCCCGGCGGCGCCTGGATCCCCGACGACCGCCAGGGCCTGACGATCTGCGACGCCACCTCGGCCGCCTTCGCCATGGACATTCCCTGGCCGAAGATCGACGTCGCCACCTGGTCCTGGCAGAAGGTGCTGGGCGGCGAGGCCGCCCACGGCATGCTCGTGCTGAGCCCGCGCGCGGTGGAGCGGCTGGAGGGCTTCCAGCCCGACCGGCCGCTGCCGAAGATCTTCCGCCTGACCAAGGGCGGCCGGCTGATCGAGGGCATCTTCGAGGGCGACACCATCAACACGCCCTCCATGCTGTGCGTGGAGGACGCCATCGACGGGCTGCGCTGGGCGCTGTCGGTGGGCGGCCTGCCCAATCTGATCCGCCGCTCCGAGCAGAACCTGCGGCTGGTCGCCCAGTGGGTGGAGACGAGCCCGTGGGCCGGCTTCCTGGCCGAGGATCCGGCCACCCGCTCCTGCACCTCGATCTGCCTGCGCTTCACCGACCCGGAGGTGACGGCGCTGCCGCCCGACGCCCAGGCCGCCTTCGCCAAGCGGCTGAGCGCGCTTCTGGAGGAGGAGGGGGCGGCTTTCGACGCCGCTTCCTACCGCGACGCCCCGCCGGGCCTGCGCCTGTGGGGCGGGGCGACGGTGGAGGCCGACGACATGGAGGCGGTGCTGCCCTGGCTCGACTGGGCCTTCGCCGCCGCCAAGGCCGAGCGGTTCGGGGGCTGAGCGTCCCGCCGCCCGGCGGCCGGAGCCGCCCGCCGGGCGACCGTGCGCAAGCGGGGATGGGGCGCCTGGCGGGACTTTTCCGTTTGCATGGCGAACGGGGGTCGGGTATTGACCCGCTCCGTATGCCCGACTTCCGCCCATTCCCGACGAGACGACGCAGGCCATGCCCGCCGATCCCATGAGTTCCGCCCTCCTGCCCGCCGGCCTGCACGACGTGCTGCCGCCCGAAGCGGCGCACGAAGCGGCCGCCGTGGAGCGGTTGCTGGTGGAGTTCACCGCCCACGGCTACCAGCGCGTCAAGCCGCCGCTGGTGGAGTTCGAGGACAACCTGCTGTCCGGCTCCGGCGCCGCCATGGCCAAGCAGACCTTCCGGCTGATGGATCCGCTGTCGCAGCGGATGATGGCGGTGCGCGCCGACATCACGCCGCAGATCGCCCGCATCGCCACCACCCGGCTGCGCAACGAGGCGCGGCCGCTGCGCCTGTGCTACGCCGGTCAGGTGCTGCGGGTGAAGGGGTCGCAGCTTCGCCCCGAGCGGCAGTTCACCCAGGTCGGCGTCGAGCTGATCGGCCCGCTGGAGCCGGAGGCCGACGCCGAGGTGGTGCTGCTGGCCGCCCAGGCGCTGGAGGGCGTCGGGGTGCGCCGCCTGTCGGTGGACCTGTGCGTGCCGACGATGGTTCCGCTGGTGTGCCGCGGCCTGGGCCTGGGCGAGGACGAGGCGCGCCGCCTGCGCGCGGCGCTCGACCGCAAGGACGCCGCCGCCGTGGCGG
>JAEZHQ010000568.1 GCA_023416455.1 Pseudomonadota bacterium
GAGCAGCGCCGCCTGCGCCGCCGCGTCGGCGACCTCCAGCCGGCCGAGGGCGATCTGGAGCCCGAGCGCGGCGTCGCCGATGCAGCCCGTCACGAACACGCGCTCCCCCGCCCGCCCGCCGCCGCGCGGCAGCGCGCGTCCGCGCGCCACCAGCCCGAAGGCGGTCACCGACAGGGTGACCGGCCCGCCGGTCGACACCGAGTCTCCGCCGGCCAGCGCGATGCCGAAACGCTCCTGGTCGGCGCCGAGCCCGGCCGCGAAGGCACCCAGCCACGCCTCGCCCAGCCCCTTGGGAAGGGCCGTGACCAGCGTGTAGGCGTAGGGCTCCGCCCCCATCGCCGCCAGATCCGACAGGTTCACGCGCAGCAGCTTGGCGGCGATGTCGCCGGGATCGTCGCCGGGAAGGAAATGGACGCCGGCCACCATGGCGTCGGTGGTGACGACCAGCTCCCGGTCCGCCGGGACGCCGAACACGGCGGCATCGTCGGCGAGCCCGCGCGCGCCCGGGAAGCCGGCGGCCAGCGGCTTGAAATAGCGGTCGATGCGGTCGAACTCGCCGAGACCGCCGCTAGCCTTCCGGCGTGTCACGGGCGGGGTCCGGCTGGGCCAGCTCGTCCGGCCGCAGGGCGCGCGCGACATGGTCGAGCACGCCGTTCACCATGCCCGGCTCGCGCCCGGCAAAGAAAGCGTGGGCGACGTCCACATACTCGCTGATCAGGATGCGCGGGTGGACGTCGGCGTGGACGACCATCTCGTAGGCGCCGGCCCGCAGGATGGCGCGCAGCAGAAGTTCGAGCCGGTCCAGCGCGAAGCGGGGCTCCAACGCGGCGGAAAGGACCCCGTCCACCTCCGGGCGCCGGTGCACGGCGCCGCGCACGATGTCCGAAAAGAGCTGCGGGTCGCCGGCGACGAATCGGGTGCCGTCGATCTCCTCGCCCAGCCGGTGCTTGACGAACTCGCCGACCACGGCCTCGACGCCGGCACCGCCCAGGTCGATCTGGTACAGGGCCTGCACGGCGGCGAGCCGCGCCGCCTTGCGCCGGGCCTTGGCCGATCCGCCGCCGGTCCTGTTCCGGGAGCCGCGCTTGGGTTTCGCGCGGCCAGCCGCGTCGTCGTTGCTCATGATGCCCATAAAATCTTTGACCGGGACCGGGTGGGGACGCGGGGTCACCGCGGATAGAGGCGGAATTGGCGCTTGAGCTCGATCATGTCAAGGCAGGCCCGCGCCGCGAAGCCGCCCTTGTTCTTGGCGCCCACCGACGCGCGGGCCCAGGCCTGCTCGCGGTTCTCCACGGTCAGGACGCCGTTGCCGATGGCCAGCGCGTAGCGCAGGGCCAGATCCTGGAGGCCGCGCGCGCTCTCGTTGCAGACGATGTCGTAATGGGAGGTCTCGCCGCGGATCACGCAGCCGAGCGCCACATAGCCGTCGAAGCGCTTGCGCGCCGTGAAGAAGTCCATCGAGCGCAGGGCGTAGAGGATGGCCGCCGGGATCTCCAGACAGCCCGGCACCGTCACGCGGTGGAAGGTGGCACCGTCCTTCTCGATCTCGGCCACCGCGCCGCGCACCAGCTCGTCGGCGATGTCCTCGTAGAAGCGCGCTTCCACGACCATGATATGGGGCTTGTCGGTCATCACATTCTACTCGGCTGGCCGGATGGGCTCGTGAACGGGAATGGCGCGGTGGCCGACCACGGTCAGGCCGTAGCCTTCCAGGCCGATGATCGATTTCTTGCGGTTCGACAGCAGGACCATGGACCGCACGCCGAGATCGAGCAGGATCTGGGCGCCGACGCCATAGTCGCGCAGCGCCGGGGCCGGGTTCTCGTGGCCCTCCAGCCGCGCCTTCAGCGTCGCCGAAAGGCCGGTGGCCATGGGCTCGCGCAGCAGCACGATGACCCCGCGGCCTTCCCTGGCGATCAGCTCCATGGAAGCCTGAAGCTCGCCCTCGCGCGCCGTGCTGCGGTCGCCCAGCACGTCGTCGAGCACCGACAGGGCGTGCATGCGCACCAGCACCGGCTCGTCGCCGGAGATGTCGCCGCGCACCAGCGCCACATGCTCGGCGTAGGCCACCTTGTTGACGTAGACGTACATCTGGAAGCGGCCGCCGAAGCGGCTGTCCAGCGTGGCCGCCAGCCGCTGCTCGACGATGGTCTCGGTGCGCCGGCGGTAGGCGATCAGGTCGGCGATGGTGCCCACCTTCAGCCCGTGGAACTGGGCGAAGGTCACCAGATCCGGCAGGCGGGCCATGGTGCCGTCGTCGTTCATGATCTCGCAGATCACGCCGGCCGGCGTCTTGCCGGCCATGCGCGCGATGTCCACCGACGCCTCGGTGTGGCCGGCGCGGACCAGCACGCCGCCGTCGCGGGCCAGCAGCGGGAAGACGTGGCCCGGCGTCACGATGTCGTCCGGTCCCGCCCCTGGGGCGATGGCGGCCTGGATGGTGCGGGCGCGGTCGGCCGCCGAGATGCCCGTGGTGACGCCCTCGCGCGCCTCGATGGACACGGTGAAGGCGGTCTGGTGGCGGGTGCCGTTCTGCTGGGCCATCAGCGGCAGGCGCAGCCGCTCGATCCGCTCATGGTCCATGGCCAGGCAGATCAGGCCGCGCCCGTGCTTGGCCATGAAGTTGACGGCCTCGGGCGTGGCGCATTCGGCGGGAATGACCAGGTCGCCCTCGTTCTCGCGGTCCTCGTCGTCGACCAGGATGAACATGCGGCCCTGGCGCGCCTCCTCGACGATCTCTTCGGGACGCGACAGGTACTCGTGAAACTCGGACGTCATTCCTGCCCCGCCAGTCGCGCCACGTAGCGCGCGAGCATATCGATTTCCAGATTGACCCGGTCGCCCGCCGCCAGCCCGCCGAAGGTGGTGGCGCCCTGGGTGTGCGGGATGATGTTCACCCCGAAGCGGGCGCCCTCGACCTCGTTCACCGTCAGCGACACCCCGTCCAGCGCCACCGAGCCCTTGGTGGCGATGTACTTCGCCAGCTCCGCGGGAACCTCGAAGCGCATGCGGCGGGAGTCGCCCTCGGGCCGCACCTCGATCACCGTCGCCACACCGTCGACATGGCCGGAGACGATGTGCCCGC
The DNA here is from genome assembly GCA_023416455.1 of Pseudomonadota bacterium. Lineage (GTDB taxonomy): Bacteria > Pseudomonadota > Alphaproteobacteria > Azospirillales > Azospirillaceae > Azospirillum. The sequence goes on from JAEZHQ010000568.1 coordinate 3,086, forward strand.
CCAGCTCGTCGCCGAGCCGCATCGCGCGCTCCAGGTTGACCCGCGTGCCCTCGCCCCAGGCGCCGAGCGTGGTCTTCGACAGGGTCTCGGCGGACGCCTGGACGGCGAACCAGCCGGGTCCCTTGTCGACCACCGTCAGGCAGACGCCGTTGTGGGCGATGGACGCGCCGATCGGCACCGTCTGCGTGTCGAAGGCGGTCTCGATGGTGAATCGGGTGTCGCCCTGCCGCTCCACGGCTCGGACGCGCCCGACGTCGGTGATGATTCCGGTAAACATGGCGCGGGAATTTAGCAGGTTTTCCACCGGGGGGAAGGTGCATCCGCTGAGCGCCGCGCGCAAAGGACTGTTGCGTGCGGCCGTTGCGCGCGGCGGCGCCGCTTCGGCCGGCCTCACCGCCGCCGGACGTAGCTCTCCGCCAGGTCCGCCCCGGCGGGCCGCACCGCCACCCGTTCGAAACGGGCCATCCCCTCCAGCCGATCCACGCCGAAGCCCTGCACGGCGGGCAGCCCGTCGCCGCCCATCACCGCGCCGGCGCGGAACCACTCCAGCCGGTCGACCAGGCCGGCGCGCAGGAGCGAGGCGGCGAGCGTCGCCCCGCCCTCCGCCAGAACGCGCGTCAGGCCGCGGCCGGCCAGCACGGCGCTGGCCTGGACGAGGTCCGGCAGGCCGGCGGAATCGGCCGGCACCTGGATGACCTCCACCCCGCAGTCGGCGATGACGCCGAGCCGCGCCGGATCGGCGTCATCGCGCGTGACGATCCAGGTCGGGACGGCCCGCGCCCCGGTGACGAGGCGCCCGGTCAGCGGCAGGCGCAGGCGGCTGTCGACCACGATGCGCACCGGCGAGCGGTGGGCCAGCCCGAGCAGGCGGCAGGTCAGCTCCGGATCGTCGGCCAGCGCGGTGCCGATCCCCACCATGATGGCGTCGTGCCGGGCGCGCAGCCCGTGCCCCCAGGCCCGCGCGGTCGGGCCGGTGATCCACTGCGACAGGCCGCCGCGGGTGGCGATGCGCCCGTCCAGCGTGGACGCGACCTTCAGCGTGTAGAGCGGCCGGCCCTCCTGGACGCGCCGGAAGAAACCCTCGTTGAGCGCCCATGCCTCGGCCTCGGCGACGCCGGTGACGACCTCCAGACCGGCCTCGCGCAGGCGGGCAAGGCCGCTCCCGGCGACGCGCGGGTCGGGGTCGCCGCAGGCGACCACCACGCGGGCGACGCCGGCGGCGATCAGCGCCTCGCTGCACGGCGGGGTCCGGCCGTGGTGGTTGCAGGGCTCCAGCGTGACGTAGGCGGTGGCGCCGCGGGCCTGCGCGCCGGCGCGGCCCAGCGCCTCGGCCTCGGCGTGGGGGCGGCCGCCCGGCTGGGTCCAGCCGCGCCCGACCACCACGCCGTCGCGCAGGATGACGCAGCCCACGGCCGGGTTGGGCCAGGTGTTCCCGAGCCCGCGCGCGGCGAGCGCGAGGGCCGCGCGCATGTGGTGCAGGTCGTCGGGGGGGAACGGCTGGGTCGCCATGGGAGGAAGCTTCCGCCTGGTCCGGCTCCCGGCCGGGCCGGCGGCGGCCCGGCCCTGGAAAGCCGGCGGATTCTCGGGCGCCGCGGGCCGGCGGCGACGGGACCAGCCGCCAAGGGACGGCCTGTGGAAACGGCTCCCTGCGCTCAGCCGTGCTGGGCTTCGGGCGCGAGCTGCTCGACGAACTCGTTGAAGTCGGCGGCCTCGCGGAAGTCCTTGTAGACCGATGCGTAGCGGATGTAGGCGACCTGATCGAGGGTTTGCAGGGCCTGCATGATCATCTCGCCGATCTGCTTCGACGGGATCTCGCTTTCACCGGAGGATTCCAGCTGGCGCACCAGGCTGTTCACCACCCGGTCGATGCGGTCGGCGTCGATGGGGCGCTTGCGCAACGCGACGCGCATGGAACGCAGGAGCTTGTCGCGGTCGAAGGGTTCGCGCTGGCCGTTGCTCTTCACCACCGTCAGCTCGCGCAGCTGGACGCGCTCGAAGGTGGTGAAGCGCGCCCCGCAACCCGGGCAGTAGCGCCGCCGCCGGATCGCCGAATTGTCCTCGGTCGGTCGCGAGTCCTTGACCTGGGTGTCCTCGTGTCCGCAAAACGGGCAGCGCATGTCCGGCCTTTCCCTGTGATCGCCGATTCAGCCTTCAGCTCTGAAAATCCGCCGGTGGTCCGGGGCCTCCCGATGCCCGGGAGGCCCCGCTTCCGGGTCAGAGGGTCGGGTAGATCGGGAAGCGGCGGCACAGGCCGCGGACACGCTCCCGCACGCTCTGCTCGACCGCCGCGTTGTCGCCGGAGTTGCTGGCGGCCAGCCCGTCCAGGGTCTCGACGATCAGGCGACCGACCTCCTCGAACTCGGCCACGCCGAAGCCGCGCGTCGTGGCCGCCGGGCTGCCCAGCCGCACGCCCGACGTGATGGTCGGCTTCTGCGGGTCGAAGGGCACGCCGTTCTTGTTGCAGGTCATGCCGGCGTGCTCCAGGCTCGCCTCGGCCGCCTTGCCGGTCAGGTTCTTCGGGCGCATGTCGACCAGGACGATGTGGCTGTCGGTGCCGCCCGACACGATGTCCAGCCCGCCCGCGACCAGCACCCGCGACAGCGCGCGGGCGTTGTCCAGGACGCTTTGCGCGTAGGTCTTGAACTCCGGCCGCAGCGCCTCGGCGAAGGCCACGGCCTTGGCGGCGATGACGTGCATCAGCGGGCCGCCCTGGAGGCCGGGGAAGACCGCCGAGTTGATCTTCTTGGCGATGTCCTCGCGGTTGGTCAGCACCATGCCGCCGCGCGGGCCGCGCAGCGTCTTGTGCGTGGTGGTGGTCACCACATCGGCGAGGGGGAAGGGGCTGGGGTAGACGCCGCCGGCGATCAGGCCGGCGTAATGGGCGATGTCCACCATCAGGTAGGCGCCGACCTCGTCCGCGATGGCGCGGAAGCGCTCGTAGTCGAGGACGCGCGGGTAGGCCGAGCCGCCGGCGATGATCAGCTTGGGCTTGTGCTCGCGGGCCAGCGCCTCGACCTGCTCGAAGTCGATGAGGTGGTCGTCGCGGCGCACGCCGTACTGCACCGCCTTGAACCACTTGCCCGACAGGTTGGGAGCGGCGCCGTGGGTGAGGTGGCCGCCGGCGGCCAGCGACATGCCGAGCACGCAGTCGCCCGGTTGCAGCAGGGCCAGCAGGACCGCCTGGTTGGCCTGCGAGCCGGAGTTCGGCTGCACGTTGGCGAAGCCGCAGCCGAACAGCCGGCAGGCCCGCTCGATGGCCAGCGTCTCGGCCACGTCCACGAACTCGCAGCCGCCGTAATAGCGCTTGCCCGGATAGCCCTCGGCGTACTTGTTGGTGAGCACGGAGCCCTGCGCCTCCAGCACCGCCTGGGAGACGATGTTCTCGGACGCGATCAGTTCGATCTGCTCCTGCTGGCGGACCAGTTCGTCGCGCACCGCCCGGGCGAGTTCAGGGTCCGTCTCGGCGAGCGAGGCGGCGAAGAAGCGGCCGATCTCGGCGCGGGGGTCAGCGTTGGTCACGGTCATCGAGGCACATTCCTTCATATCTTGCGATCGCGCCTTGTTCAGCGTCGTCTCTTCCAGCATCCCTTGCGGCCGCGCCGGCCGTCGCGGCGCGCGCCCGGCGACCGTCACCCCAACTTGGCGACCCGCCGGCTGTGCCGCTCGCCACCGGCGAAGGCGGTGACCAGGAACGCTTCCACGCAGTCCTTGGCGATCTCCGGGCCGACGATGCGGGCGCCCAGAGCCAGCACGTTGGCGTCGTTGTGCTCGCGCGCCAGCCGCGCGGTGGTGACGTCGTGCACCAGGGCCGCGCGGATCCCGGGGTGGCGGTTCGCCGCGATGCTGATGCCGATGCCGCTGCCGCAGATCAGGACGCCCCGCTCGGCGCGGCCGTCGCGGATGACGGCCGCCATGGCGGCGGCAAAATCGGGGTAGTCCACCGACTCCGGACCGTCGCAGCCGAGGTCGAGGATGGTGTGTCCGGCCCCCGACAGCTGCACGCCGAGCTGAGCCTTCAGCTCATAGCCGGCGTGGTCGGACGCGAGCGCGATGATGCGGGCGGTCATGAAACTGGAACTCCGTGCACGGGAAAAGCGGCGCCGCCCCGGGCCGGAGGACGACGCGCAGCGCCACGCTACCAGATATCGACGCGAATCTCCAGGACGACACAACGCAATGGGCCGTTGCGCACCGCGCAACGGCGGGGGCAATGGGCCATTGCGCACCGCGCAGCAGCGGGGGCAACGGGGCAGCCGCCGCGCCGGCGGTTCATGGTGGCCGGCGCGATGGCCGGCGCAACGGTTTCGGTGCGGAGTAAGCGCAGCCGCCGATTCGTGATGGCGCGACAAGGCGGGTCAATTGCCGCGCCCGGATCGCCGCTTGTCCCACAGCTTCGTCCTACTAGACATGCGTTAATGCCCGGTCAGAGCGAACGCCGCCACGCCACTTAAGGTGCAGGCTGACTTATACCACCGGCGGGAGTTCTGGTCTTGGCAAATAACACGTTTCGTTCTTGCGCAAATTATATTGACACCATAATCACGGTATGCAACTTGGTTGCCACGGACGAAATGAAAAGCCAGGACAGTAGGCTATGAGTGACCAGCTTCGCGCCGAAGTGCCCGACAATGAGCTGTTGCGGATGACAGCGGACATCGTTTCGGCATATGTGAGCAAAAACGTGCTGCCGGCTCAGCAGATTCCCGAGGTTATCAACACAATCCACTCGTCGCTGACCGGCCTGATCACCCAACCGCGCGAGACTCCGGCCGAGCCGTTGAAGCCCGCGGTGCCGATCCGCAAGTCGGTGACCCCCGAATACATCGTCTGCCTGGAAGACGGGAAGAAGCTGAAGATGCTGAAGCGGCATCTGCGCTCCACCTACAACATGTCGCCCGACGAGTACCGCGCCCGCTGGGGCCTGCCCCCGGATTACCCGATGGTCGCCCCCAACTACGCCGCGCAGCGCTCGGAGTTCGCCAAGCGAATCGGTCTCGGCCGCAGTTCGGGCCGCCAGCCCCACCGCAAGACCGGCTGACCCGGCACCACCATGTCCGGGGTCGGCCGTCCAGGCGCGGCCCCGCCCAAGCCGCGTCCGTAAGCAATGCGGGCCGATCCCTCCGGGACCGGCCCGCCGGCTTTTCGTCCAGTGCCCCGGCGCGGGGTGGCCGTCCGGCGGCCCCTTATCCGGGAGCGGTCATGCCGCACGGCGTTCAACGCGGCCCGACGGCGCGTCCCGGAGCGCCCAGCCCACCCTGTCAAATCAGCGCAGGGCGGACCAGCCCGCCCATCAGTCGCAGGCGCGCCCGCCCGACAGGCGGCAGTTGAAGCGCTCCACGCCGCGGGTCAGCTGTTGCCCCGTCGTGATGTTCTCGTCGTTCAGGCAGGTCAGGTAATCCATCGTCCGGTCGACATACTCCTTCACCTCGAACTGGCAGGCGGCCATCTTGTCCGCGCTGACGAAGGTGGTGGTGTCGTCCATGCAGACGGGCACGCCGGGCTTCATGCAGCCGCCGATCGTACCGGCCTGCGCAGCCCCCCCGATCGCCATCACCCCGACCGCCATCACCCCGATTGCCCATCCGATCGTCGCGCAACGCATGTCTGTCCTCTCCCCCGGTCCCGGCCGGCTTCCAGCGGTCCGCCGACCCGATCGCTTGTCGATGGCGTTTCTACCGGGGTTAAACCGGATGCACCAGTGCCGTTCACGACGCATAGGTCTACAGTCGTGACCGAGCAGTTCGCCCCAGGACCGGCCCGGCAGGTCCGGCACCGGGATGTCAGTGCTCACCATCAGCAGAAGCCAAGACTCTGATCCGCGCCCCCGGTAACACCGGCGGGCGCGTTCCTTGTCGCGGCCGGCCGCCGCCGGGTCAGCGCCTGCCCTTTGCCGCGTCGCGCCTCATGACGAAGTGCAGCTTGTTGATCGCCGTCCGCTTCAGCAGTTCCAGGCTGCCCGTGGCCGGGCCGACCACCGCCACCTCGGTCGCCGTCTCCGCGTCGATCGCCATGACCTTCAGGTAGCTGCCGATCCGATGGAACTCGAACAGGATCTCGCCGTTGCCATCGCCCGCTGCACCCTTCCCAGACATTGCCCACTCCGCTTCTGCGTCCGCGACCGGCGGCACCGCGCCCCCATAATGTAGCACGCCGCACCCCGTGCGGAACCCGTGGCCCCGGCTTCTGTTTGATCGCGCACAGCGACACCCGCAAGGACGCGAGGGAGTACACGATGGCCGCGAAGACCATGCAGGATCTTCTTGTGGAAGAACTGCGCGACATCTACCACGCCGAGAAGCAGATCATGAAGGCGCTGCCCAGGCTGGCCAAGGCTGCGCATTCCGACCAGCTTCGCCAAGCCTTCGAGTTGCATCAGGAACAGACCCGTGGCCAGATCGAGCGCCTTGAGCAGGCGTTCGAGGAGTTGGACACCCGCAGCCGCGGCAAGCACTGCGAGGCCATGGAGGGCCTGATCAACGAAGCGCGCGAGATCATGGAAATGGGCCTCGCCCCCGAGATGCAGGACGCCGCCCTGATCGCCGCCGCCCAGAAGGTCGAGCATTACGAAATCGCCAGCTACGGCACGCTGCACGCCTACGCCACCGCCTGCGGCCTGTCCAAGGTCGCCAAGCTGCTGGAGCAGACGCTGAACGAGGAGAAGGAAACCGACCAGAAGCTGAACGCCCTGGCCATCAACGACGTCAACAAGAAGGCCATGGAGGCCAGCGGCCGTAAGGCCGCCTGACGCCGGCTGCCGCAAGGCCGCCTGACACCGGCGCGGGCGCCCGGCCGCCCCGGAGCGCCCGCGCCACGTCCCGGCGCGGCTGCCGTCCGGCCCCCATTCCTGCGCCGCCGACGGAGCCGCCGCCGTTGAAGCCGGCGGCGCGAACCGTTAGGGTCGCCGCATGCGCAGGACCATCGCCGCCATCGCCGCCGGGACCCTTCTGGCCCTATCGTCCGCCGCTCCGGCCGCCGCCGCCGAGGGACCCGCCGCCCTGCCGCCCACGGTGCGCATCAAGCCCCTGATGGTGCCGGTGATTTCCCAGGGCCGGATCGAGAAATACACGCAGATCGAGGTGACGCTGGAGATCGCCAACGCCGTCCGGCTCGGCGAGGTGCAGCTGGCCATGCCGCGCCTCCAGGACGCCATCCTGACGGCGATCTACCAGGGCATCGACGAGGGCTGGATCGTCCGCGGCAACATCGCCAACATCCCCGCCCTGCGCCGCCGGATCGACGAGGAGAGCGTGCGGCTGTTCGGCAAGGATCTCGTCAGCCGCATCCTGATCACCCCCATCACCCGCCAGTCGGCCTTCCCGTAAGGGGCCGGTACCCGGGCGCCCCCCCTTTGATCGCCACGCGCCGTCTTGCCAGCCCCCCGCCGGCGCGGCAGCATGGCCGCTTCAGCGGAGGAGGAACGACGAGGCATGGCGGTGGTCTTTGTGGCGCGCAGCGCCGCCCTGGCGAAATGGGCGTCGGACGTCGGCCAGGGCAAGCACGTCTTCAAGCTGGGCGTGGCCGCCGACAAGGAGGCGGTGAAGGCCGCGGTGACCGCCGGCTGGGCGGGCGAGACCGACTGGCGCCTGATCCAGGAGCAGGAGGCCGGTGCGGCAACCGAGTCGGAGGCGATCGAGCGGCTGGCGCGCAAGGAACGGGTCATCGACCCGGCCTACTATCCCCGGCTGAAGGGGGCGCCGGGGGTGTTCCGCATCGCGCTGGCCAACGTGCAGAACAGCCTCCTGATCGCCAAGGCGATGACGGCGGACGAGCCGCTGACCGAGATCAAGGTCAAGCCGAAGGACATCGCCGACTACATGATCCGCATCGCGGTCCCCTCCTGATGAACGGCGCGGAGACCGGCCCCGCCGGCACGATCTTCACCATCGGCTACGAGGGGGCCTCGCTCGACAGCGTGCTGCGGACGCTGGCGGCGCGCGGCGTGGCGGTGGTGCTGGATGTGCGCGAGCTGCCGCTGTCGCGCCGGGCCGGCTTCTCCAAGCGCCCGCTC
>JAEZHQ010000072.1 GCA_023416455.1 Pseudomonadota bacterium
GCCCCGGCGTGGCCCGGCATCAAGGGCCGCATCAAGGGCCGGGTCAAGGCGCGGCTGCGCCCGCTGGCCGAGCGGCTGCGGGCCTTCCTGGCGGCCCCCGTCGAGCGCGGCCTCGCCGTCCTGCGCCAGGACATGGCCGTCCTGAGCCAGGACACCGCCGCCCTGCGCCAGGACGTCGCCGCGTTGCGCGACGAGGTCGCCGCCCTGCGCGGGGAGACCCGGGGCGAGGCCGCGGCGCTGCACCATGCGCTGGCCCTCCTGCGCGAGCAGGCCCAGGGCGAGGCGGCCGCCCTGCGCGGGCATCAGGCGCAGCTCCAGGCGCAGACCCTGGCCCTGCTGGACGGCCTGCGGGAAGCCCAGGGCAAGGCGCAGCGCAGCCTCTACTGCCTGGACGACGCCCTGGCCGAGCAGGCCGCGCAGGCCGGGTCCGCGCTCGACGGGCTGCGCGGCGGCCAGGAGCGGATCGCCGAATGGGTGGTCGGGCTGCACGGCAAGAGCGACGCCCTGCCCGTCCGCCATCTCTACCCGGTCGACGAGGAGGCCGTCCTGGTCCGCGCCCGGCCGGGCTACCTGCTGTGCCCGCGCGGCGACCTGCCGCTTCTGACCGCCCTGGTCGAGAGCGGCGGCGCGCTGGAGCCGGGCCTGCACCGGCTGCTGGAGCGGCTGCTGGCGCCGGGCATGGTGTTCGTCGACGCCGGCGCCAACGTCGGCCTGCTCACCCTGGCGGCGGCCCGGCTGGTCGGCCCCGCCGGCCACGTCCACGCCGTGGAGCCGACGCCGGCGACCTTCCGCCTGCTGGAGCGCACGGTCGCCCTCAACGGCTTCGCCGGGCGGGTCACCGGCCACAACCTGGCCCTGGGCGCGGCGGCCGGCGCGGTCGACCTGCACATCGGCCCGACCTGCGGCCACAACTCGGTGCACGGGCTGCCCGGCGCGGTCGGGACGGTCCGCGTCCGCCAGGACCGGCTCGACGCGCTGCTGCCCCCGGGGAGCCGCGCCGACGTGATCAAGATCGACGTCGAGGGGGCGGAGCTGGAGGTCCTGCGCGGCATGCCCCGCCTGCTCGCCGACAACCCCGACGCGCTGCTGCTGGTCGAGTACGGGCCGTCGCACCTGGCGCGGGTCGGGCTGGCGCCGGCCGACTGGTTCGCCGCCTTCGCCGCGCTGGGCCGCCGCGGCTACGCCGTCGACGAGCCCGGCGGCACCGTCCGCCCGCTGGAGGCGGTCGAGCTGGAGCGGGTCTCCTCGGTCAACATCGCCTACGTCCGGCCCTCCTCCCCCCTGGCCCGGGCGCTGCCGGGCGCGGAGGGCGCGGCATGAGCGCCCCCCCCGCCCCGCCCGCCTCCGCCCCGCCCGCTGCCGCCCTGCCCCCCGTGGTCATCGTCGGGGCCGGCGGGCACGCCAAGGTGATCGTCGAGCTGATCCGCGCCGAAGGGCGCTACCACCCCGTCGGCTGCACCGATTCCGGGGCGGCGGCGGGCGGCGTGCTGGGCCTGCCCTGGCTGGGCACGGACGAGGCCCTGCCCGCCCTGCGCGCCCAGGGGGTGCGCCACGCCTTCGTCGCGCTGGGCGGCAACGCGCTGCGCCTGAAGGTCGCCCGCGCGGTGGAGGCGCTGGGCTTCGAGCTGGTCAACGCGCTCAGCCCGCGCGCCGTGCTGTCGCCCTCGGCCCGGATCGGGCGGGGGGTGGCGGTGATGGCCGGCGCCGTCGTCAACGCCGAGGCGTCGGTCGGCGACCTCGCCATCATCAACACCAACGCCTCGGTCGACCACGACTGCGTCATCGGCGAGGCCGCCCACGTCGCCCCCGGCTGCGCGCTGGCCGGCAACGTGCGCGTCGGCGCCCTCGCCTTCCTGGGCGCCGGCACCGCCGTCATCCCCGGGATCACCATCGGCGAGGGCGCCACGGTGGGGGCCGGCGCCGCCGTCGTCCGCGACGTCGCGGCGAAAACGGTTGCGGTCGGCGTGCCGGCCCGGCCATTAGTGGCGCGGTGAGCGCAAGCCAGACAGGTGTCGACGCAATGGATCGCCCGCCCTTCATTCCCGTTGCCGCACCCGTTCTGGACGGCAACGAAAAGGCCTACGTGATGGAGTGCCTGGAGACCACCTGGATCTCCTCGGCCGGCCGCTTCATCCCGGCCTTCGAGGAGAGCTTCGCGCGCTTCTGCGGGGTCCGCCACGCCATCGCGGTCAACAACGGCACCACCGCGCTGCATCTGGCGCTGGTCGGGCTGGGGCTGGAGGCGGGGGACGAGGTCATCGTGCCCACCGTCACCTACATCGCCACCGCCAACGCCGTGCGCTACTGCGGCGCCACGCCGGTGCTGGCCGACTGCGACCCGCGCACGCTGAACGTCGACCCGGCCGCCGTCGCCGCCCGCATCACGCCGCGCACCCGGGGGATCATCGTCGTCCATCTCTACGGCCATCCCGCCGACATGGACCCGATCCTGGAGCTGGCCCGCCGGCACGGGCTGTTCGTCCTGGAGGACGCCGCCGAGGCGCACGGCGCCGAATACAAGGGCCGGCGCGTCGGCGGCTTCGGCCACTGCGCCACCTTCAGCTTCTTCGGCAACAAGATCGTCACCACCGGCGAAGGCGGGATGCTGACCACCGACGACGACGCGCTGGCCGCCCGGCTGCGCCTGTTCCGCGGCCAGGGCATGGACCCGGAGCGGCGCTACTGGCACCCGGTGGTCGGCTACAACTACCGCATGACCAACATCGCCGCCGCCATCGGGCTGGCCCAGATGGAACGGGTGGAGGAGGCCATGGCCACCCGCCACCGCATCGCCGGCTGGTACCGCCCGCGCCTGGCCCGGCTGAGCAGCCGCCTGACCATGCTGGGGGTCGAGCCCTGGGCGCGGCCGGTCCACTGGATGGTCACGGTCCTGCTGAACAGCGGCGGCGAGGCCGAGCGCGACGCCGTCATGGCCCGGCTGGCCGCGGCCGGCATCGAGACCCGCCCCGTCTTCTATCCCATGCACGTCCAGCCGCCGCACCGCGACGAGGCCGGATCCTACCCCAACGCCACCCGGGCGGCGGCGCGCGGCATCAACCTGCCGACCCACGCGCGGCTCGGCGAGGCCGACGTGGAGCGCATCTGCGACGCCCTGGCCGACGCCGTCCGATGAAGATCGCGCTCTGCTCGTCCTTCGTGCCGTTCGTCTTCGGCGGCGCCCGGCTCATCGTGGAATGGCTGGAGACCAAGCTGCTCGAGCACGGCCACGCCGTCGAGCGGGTCTACCTGCCCTTCGTCGAGGCCCCCGACCGCCTGCTCGCCCAGATGACCGCCTACCGGCTGCTCGACCTCACCGAGGCGGCGGACCGCGTCATCGCCTTCCGCCCCCCCGCCCACGTCATCCCGCACCCCGACAAGGTGCTGTGGTTCATCCACCACATCCGCGTCTTCTACGACCTGTGGGACAGCCCCTACCGCCCGGTTCCCGACGCCCCGCCCGGCCGCGCGCTGCGCGACCGGCTGATGGCGGCCGACGGCGTGGCGCTGCGCGAGGCCAAGCGGGTCTTCACCAACTCCCGCGTCGTCTCCGAGCGGCTGAGGCGCTTCAACGGGGTGGGCAGCGAGGTCCTCTACCCCCCGGTCTTCGACCCCGGCCGCTTCCACAGCCCGGGCCGCGACGAGGACTACGGCGACGAGATCGTCTACGTCTGCCGGGTCGAGCACCACAAGCGCCAGCACCTGCTGGTCGAGGCCATGGCGCACGTCCGCAGCCCGGTGCGCCTGCGCCTGTGCGGCAGCGCCGGCAACCCCGCCTACGCCGACAACCTGCGCGCCCGCGTCGCGGCGCTGGGGCTGGGCGACCGCGTCCGCTTCGAGGACCGCTGGATCAGCGAGGCGGAGAAGGCGGCCGCCCTGTCCACCGCGCTCGCCGCCGCCTACCTGCCGCTGGACGAGGATTCCTACGGCTACCCCTCGCTGGAGGCCAGCCACGCCCGCAAGCCGATCCTCACCACCACCGATTCCGGCGGCGTCACCGAGCTGGTGGAGGACGGGCTCAACGGGCTGGTCTGCGACCCCGACCCGCGGGCGCTCGCCGAGGCCATGGACCGTCTCCACCGCGAGCGCGCCCGCACCCGCGACATGGGGCACGCCGCCGAACGGCGGGTCGGCGAGCTGGGCATCACCTGGGACCGGGTCCTGGAAAGGCTGACCGCGCCATGAAGGTCCTGGTCGTCAACAACATGGCCCCCTTCGTCCGGGGCGGGGCGGAGGAGCTGGCCGATCACCTGGCCCGCAACCTGAACGCCACCCCCGGCGTGCAGGCGGAGGTGCTGCGCATCCCCTTCCGCTGGGATCCGGCCGAGCGCCTGCTGGAGGAGATGCTGCTCTGCCAGACCCTGGAGCTGGTCAACACCGACCGGGTCGTGGCGCTGAAGTTCCCGGCCTATCTGGTCCCCCACCCGGACAAGGTGCTGTGGCTCCTGCACCAGTACCGCCAGGCCTACGACCTGTGGGAGAGCGGCCAGTCCAACATCCCCGACACGCCGCGCGGCCACGCCATCCGCCGCGCCATCCGCGCCGCCGACGGGGCCTGCTTCGCCGGGGCGCGGGCGCTGTTCACCAACTCCGCGGTCACCCGCGCGCGCCTGCGCCGCCACAACGGTGTCGACGCCGAGGTGCTGATGCCGCCGCTGAACGACCCGGAGCGCTTCCACGACGCCGGGCAGGGCGACTACATCTTCGCCGGCGGCCGGGTCAACGCCGGCAAGCGCCAGCACCTGCTGGTCGAGGCCATGCGCTTCGTGCGCAGCCCGGTGCGCCTGGTCGTCGGCGGCCCGCCCGACGGCCCGGCCGACGCCGACCGGCTGCGCGCGCTGGTGCGCGGGCACGGGCTGGAGGAGCGGGTCGAGCTGGAGCTGGGCTTCCTGCCGCGCGACCGGCTGGCCGCCCGCACCAACCACGCGCTGGCCTGCGCCTACCTGCCGACCGACGAGGATTCGGTGGGCTACGTGACCATGGAGGCCTTCCACGCCGGCAAGGCCGTGCTGACCGTCACCGATTCCGGCGGGCTGCTGGAGATCGTGCGCGACGGCGAGACGGGCTTCGTCGTCCCGCCCGACCCGGAGGCGCTGGCCGAGGCCATGGACCGCCTCTTCCTCGACCGCGCCGCCGCCGCGGCGCTGGGGGCCGCCGGCCGCGCCCTGTGGCTGGGCAAGGGCATCGCCTGGGAGACCACCATCGAAAGGCTTCTGGCGTGAAGATCGCCTGGGTGACGCCCTTCTCCACCCGTTCGGCCATCGGCCGCTTCAGCCGCCTGGTGACGGCGGCGCTGGAGCGGCAGGGGCACGCGGTGACCGTGGTCCGCAGCGAGGCGCCGGACCTCCTGTCCGAGGAGGCCCACCCCCACCCCGGGCCCGTCCTGCCCTGGACGGCGCTGGCCGGGGAGCCGGGCCGGGCCGGGGACTTCGACGTCCTGGTCTACAACGCCGGCGACAACTATCTCTTCCACGCCGGGGTGATCGCGCTGCTGCCGAAGCATCCGGGCGCGGTCGTCTTCCACGACTTCTACCTGCTCAACCTGTTCCACGCCTGGCGGCATTTCGGCGCCGGGCCGGACGCCGACGCGGTCGCCGACGCGCTCTACGGGCCGGGGTCGGCCGAGGCGATCCTGGAGCTGATCGCCCGGCCGGACCACATGGCGGAGGCCGCCGACCGCTTCCCCATGACGGAATGGATCGCCGCCCAGGCCGACGGCGCCGTGGCCCACGCCGGCTTCTACGCCGACCGGCTGCGCCGCGCCGCGCCCGGCCCGGTCACCGTGCTGCCGCTGGCCTACGACACGCTGGGCGCCTTCACCCCGCTGCACGAGCGGCCGCCGTCCCGCCCCCTGACCGTGCTGACCGTCGGCAACGTCAACCCGAACAAGCGCGTCGATTCCGTGCTCCAGGCCATCGGCGGCTCGGACGCGCTGCGCGGGGCCTGCCGCTACCGGGTGGTCGGCGCCGTGGAGGAGGGCGAGCGCCGCCGCCTCCAGGACGTCGCGGCCCTGGTCGGCGTCGCCGACCTGACCATCACCGGGGCGGTGCCCGACGCCGTCCTCCACGCCGAGATGGAGGCGGCGGACGTCATCGCCTGCCTGCGCCGGCCGCCGCTGGAAGGGGCCTCCGCCTCGGCGGTCGAGGCCATGCTGAGCGGGCGGCCGGTGCTGGTGAGCGAGGGCGGCTTCTACGCGGACCTGCCCGACCATCTGGTCTTCAAGGTCCGCCCCGGGACGGAGGTCGCGGACGTCCGCCGGCACCTGCTGGCCCTGCGCGAGGATCCCCGCCTGGGCGCGCTGGTCGGGCGGCGGGCGGCGGCCTGGGCGGCGCGGACCTTCGCGCCCGACGCCTACGCCGCCCGGCTGGTGCCGTTCCTGGAAGAGGTGGTCCGCGGCCAGCCGCTGCTGCGCACCGCCGCCCGGCTCGGCCGGACGGCCGCCGGGCTGGGGCTGGGGCCGGACGACCCGCTGCTGGGCCGCCTGGCCGGCGTCATGGACGGCCTCTTCCGGCCCCCGGGCGGCTGACGGGAGGCTGACGGGAGGCGGGCGGGGACAGTGGCGCGCATTGCTTTTTGGCGGGGTCTCGATTAGACGGACGGGACGCTCGCACGGTTGAAAAAAGGGTGCCCGCCTTGGACTTCCGAGACGCCTTCGCGGGACGCCGCGTCCTTGTGACGGGTCATACCGGCTTCAAGGGCGCGTGGCTGTCGGCCTGGCTGGCCCGGCTCGGCGCCGAGGTGCACGGGGTCGCGCTGGCGCCGGCCACCCGGCCCGACCTCTTCACGGCCCTCGACCTGCCCTCGCGCCTGTCCTCGACCCTGCTGGACATCCGCGACCCCGGCGCGCTGGACGGCGCCGTCGCCTGCATCGCCCCGGACATCGTCTTCCATCTCGCCGCACAGGCGCTGGTGCGCCGCTCCTACGCCGACCCGGTCGGGACCTTCGAGACCAACGTCCTCGGCACCGCCCGGCTTTTCGAGGCGTGCCGCGCGGTCCCGTCCGTGCGCGCGGTCGTCTGCGTGACCACCGACAAGGTTTACGAGAACCGCGAATGGCCCTGGCCCTACCGGGAGGCCGACCGGCTCGGCGGGCTCGACCCCTACAGCGCGAGCAAGGCCTGCGCCGAGCTGGTCGCCGCCGTCTACCGGCGCACCCTCGGCCGTCCCGGCGGGCCGCTGGCCATCGCCACGGCGCGCGGCGGCAACGTGGTCGGCGGCGGGGACTGGTCGGAGGACCGGCTCGTCCCCGACGTGGTCCGGGCGCTCCTGTCCGGCCGCCCCATCCTGCTGCGCAACCCCGACGCCGTCCGCCCCTGGCAGCATGTGCTGGAGCTGTGCGAGGGCTATCTGGAACTGGGCGCCCGCCTGCTGCGCGACGGCGAGGCGGTGGCCGAGGCCTGGAACTTCGGCCCGCGGGCGGCGGACGAGCGGACCGTGATCGAGGTGGTGCGCGCCCTGCTGGCGGCCTGGGGCCGGCCGGAGGCGGCGGTGGAGCTGCGCCCCTCGCCCCTGCACGAGGCGCGGATCCTGCGGCTGGACATCGCCAAGGCGCTGTCCCGGCTCGACTGGCGGCCCCGCCTCGGCCTGGGCGAGACGCTGGAATGGACGGCCGGCTGGTACCGCGCCGTCCACGACGACCCGGCATCGGCCTGGGAGCGGACGGCCGACCAGATCCGGCGCTTCGAGGAGCGGCGGGCGGCGGGGAGCGCGCCGGCATGAGCGCGCGGCGCCGCGTCCTCGTCACCGGCGGGACCGGCTTCATCGGGCGCCACCTGGTCCGGCGCCTGGCGGCGGAGGGCCATGAGGTGGCCGCCTTGCAGCGCTCCCCCGACGCGCCGGCGGGCGCGGCGGAGGTCATCCCGGTCGCCGGGCTGTCCCCGGAGACGGTGGCGGCGGCGCTGGAGGGGCGGCGCTTCGACTGGGTCTTCCACCTCGCGGCCGGCGGGGTCCATCCGGAGGACCGCGCCGTCGAGCCCATGTTCCGGGTCAACGTGGACGTGCCCCGCCGGCTCCTGCGGGAGGCCGCCGGCTGGCCGGCGCGCGCCGTCGTCCTGGCCGGCTCCGGCTCGGAATACGACCTGGCCGGCGCCGGCGGCCCGGTGAGCGAGAGCCACCCGCTGGAGAGCGCCCGGCTCTACGGGGCCTCCAAGGCGGCCGGCACGCTGACCGCCCTCGCCGTTGCCCGCGCCCTCGGCCTGCCGCTGGCGGTGGGGCGGCTCTTCGGCGTCTACGGCCCCGGCGAGGCGGCGCACCGCCTGCTGCCCTCCCTCGTCGACGGGCTGCGGGCCGGCCGGCGCGTGCCGCTCAGCGACGGCCGCCAGGAGCGCGACTTCCTGTTCGTCGAGGACGCGGTGGAGGCCCTGCTGCTGCTCGCCCGGACCCTGGAGGAGCGCCCCGGGCAGGCGGTCCTGAACGTCGCCACCGGCCGGCCGCTGCCCGTCCGCCGCTTCGCCGAGACGGTGGCCGCGGCGCTCGGCGCGCCGGCGGCCCTGCTCGGCTTCGGGG
>JAEZHQ010000215.1 GCA_023416455.1 Pseudomonadota bacterium
CCACGTCCCAGCCGAAGGCGCGGAAGATGTTCTCCAGCCGCTCCCACAGCCCTTCGCGGATCACCGCGTCCAGGCTCTGGCGGTTGTAGTCGACGATCCACCAGGTGTTGCGCAGGCCGTGCTTCCAGCCCTCCAGCAGGGCCTCGAAGATGTTGCCCTCGTCCATCTCGGCGTCGCCGACCAGCGAGACCATGCGGCCCTCCGGCAGGCCGGCGGCCCAGCCCTTGGCCTTCAGGTAGTCCTGCACCAGCGAGGCGAAGAGGGTCTGCGCCACCCCCAGCCCGACCGAGCCGGTGGAGAAGTCGACGTCGTCGCCGTCCTTGGTGCGTGACGGGTAGGATTGCGCGCCCTTGTAGCCCCGGAAATTCTCCAGCGCCTCGCGCGTCTGGTTGCCCAGGAGATACTGGATGGCGTGGAAGTTCGGGCTGGCGTGGGGCTTCACCGCCACCCGGTCCTCCGGCCGCAGGGCGGCGAAGTAGAGCGCCGTCATGATCGTCGCCAGCGAGGCCGAGGACGCCTGGTGCCCGCCGACCTTCAGCCCGTCCAGGTTCGGGCGGACGTGGTTGGCGTGGTGGATGGTCCAGGAGGCCAGCCAGAGGACCTTGCGCTCCAGCTCCCGCAGGCAGTCGAGATCGGGGTGGGTCGGAACGGTCGCGGGCATGCTGTCCTCTCTTCCGGAAGGCGGCGGATGATTGGCGCAGCCTATCATTTGTGGTCGGGCAGGTGCTTGCAAAATGGCGCCGAATCCGGCCCTGTTCTGGCATCGGATAGCGCATCGATCAAAAAGGCGGCATTGGATGCCAAAGATCAAACTCGACCGGATCGACCGCAGGATCCTGGAGCTGCTCCAGGAGGACGGGCGCCAGCCCAACAACGAGTTGGCCGAACGGGTCGGCCTGTCGCCCTCGCCCTGCCTGCGGCGGGTGAAGGCGCTGGAGGAGACGGGGGTCATCAGCCGCTACGTGGCGCTGGTCGATCCGGCCTCGGTCGATCTGCCGGTGAACATCTTCGTCAGCGTCAGCCTGGACCGCCAAGTGGAGGAGCGCATCGACGCCTTCGAGGCGGCCGTGATGGACCGGCCGGAGGTGCTGGAATGCTATCTGATGACCGGCGACGCCGACTACCTCCTGCGCGTCGTCGTGCCCGATCTGGCCAGCTACGAACGATTCCTGAAGGAGCATCTGACCCGGGTCCCCGGCGTCGCCAGCATCCGGTCGAGCTTCGCCCTGAAGCAGGTTCGCTACCGCACGGCGCTGCCCCTCAACCACCTGCCGGACGGCCCATAGGCGGCGGCCCCCCTTCCCCGGCGTGGCGGATGGAGCGCGTCCGGTGTTGAGGGAAGAGGCATCGGAACCGGGAGGGGGCATGGACGGGCACTCGACCGAGCGCTGGCGGCACGATCACAGCTTCGGGCAGGACGCCGTCCGCCCGGGCGAGCGGCGGACGCGGCTGGTGGTCGCCATCGCCGCGGCGACCATGGTGGTGGAGGTGGCGGCCGGCTGGTGGACCGGGTCGATGGCGCTGCTCGCCGACGGTGTCCACATGGCCTCGCACGTGCTGGCGCTCGGCGTGTCGATCGTCGCCTACGCCTTCGCGCGGCGCCACGCCCACGATCCCCGCTACGCCTTCGGCACCGGCAAGATGGACGCGCTGGGCGGCTTCACCGGCGCGCTCCTGCTGGCCATGGTGGCGGCCGGCATGGCCTGGCAAAGCGTGATCAACCTTGCCGCCCCCGGACCCATCGCCGTGGACGAGGCGATCGCGGTCGCCGTCCTCGGCCTCCTCGTCAACGCCGCCAGCGCGCTGATCCTGCGCGGGCCGGACGGCGCGGCCGGGCCGGGCCATGCCCACTCACACTCCCACACCCATGGACACACCCATGCCCACACCCACGGCCATGCCGGGGAGGACCACAACCTGCGCTCGGCCTACCTTCACGTCCTGGCCGACGCGCTGACCTCGGTGCTCGCCATCGCCGCCCTGCTCGGCGCCAAGCTGCTGGGCGCGGCCTGGCTCGATCCGGTGATGGGGATCGTCGGCGGGGTGCTCGTGGCGCGCTGGTCCTGGGGCCTGCTGCGCCGCACGGCGCATGTGCTGCTCGACCGGCAGGCGCCGGACGCGACCCGTTCGGCGCTGCGGGCGGCGATGGAACGCGGGGGCGACCGCGTGGTCGACCTGCATGTCTGGTCCATCGCGCCGGGCGGGCACGCCGCCATCGTGTCGGTGGTCACCGACGAACCCCGCCCGGCCGGGGAGTATCACGCCCGCGTGCCGGACACGCTCGGCATCCTGCACCTCAGCGTCGAGGTGCACCGCCGGTGACCGTCAGGGCCGGTGATTTTCGTGGCGCACGCCGATCTGGGTGCGGTGCATGCGGCGGCGCTGGTCGGACGGGAAGGGGTCGCGGCGGTGCATGGTCCAGCGGTTGTCCCACATCACCAGGTCGCCGACCCGCCAGCGGTGGTGCCAGGCGAGGCCCGGCGGCAGGGCGTGCTCCCAGATGGCGTCGAGCAGGGCCTCGCTCTCGGCCACCGGCAGCCCGGGGATGTAGGCGTTGAGCCGGCGGCCGAGCAGCAGGGCGCGCCGTCCGCTGCCCGGGTGGGTGATGACCAGCGGGTGCACGGTGCCGGGCGAGGCGGCGAGGTCGCCCGGCGTCTCGTAGCCCCGGCGCAGGTAGCCGCCGCTGTTTGTGGTGGAGTCGTGCTTCAGGGTCAGCCCCTCGACGCGCCGGCGCAGCTCGTCGGGCAGCGCCTCGTAGGCC
The DNA here is from genome assembly GCA_023416455.1 of Pseudomonadota bacterium. GTDB lineage: Bacteria > Pseudomonadota > Alphaproteobacteria > Azospirillales > Azospirillaceae > Azospirillum. The sequence goes on from JAEZHQ010000215.1 coordinate 2,762, forward strand.
GCGAACATGCTGATGAAGCCGGTGTCCCCGCCTTCGGAGGGCACCTCCAGCGCGTAGAGGCAGCTACCGAAGGGCGGATCCTCCAGGTAGGTCATGTCGGCGTGCCAGGCCGACTCGCCGGCGCCCAGCGCGCCGATGGGCCGGCCGTCCTCCACCACGTTGGAGATGACGTAGACCTCCTCGAAGCCGGGAGCGTGCAGGCGGCCGTGTTCGGTGATCGGCGCCTTGTCGAGCCGGCCGAAGCCGGCGGAGAAGCGGACGAGGTCGGCGTCGCCCAGGCTCTGGCCGCGGAAGGCCAGGACCAGATGCGTGTCGAGCGCCGCGGCCAGCGCGTCGGTGGTGGCGGGGTCGAGCGGCTGGGACAGGTCGAGGCCGGTCACCTCGGCGCCCAGCGTGGGGGAGAGGGGGCGCAGGTCGAAGGCGGCGGTCATGGCGTCAGCTCCCCGTGCGGTCGTGGATTTCCGGGAAGAACAGGTCCTGCCAGCGTTCCGGCTTGTTCCGGATGGTGCCGACGCGGGCCATGAAGTCGGTGTATTTCAGGATGTTCTGCGGGGTGGTGGAATAGATGATCTCGGGGTGGGCGATCAGCTTCTCCACGGTGTCGAGGTCGAGCTTGGAGTTGTCCAGGCGGATGTAGATGTCGGCGGCCTCGCGCGGCTTCTCCTGGATGAAGGCGACGGCCTCGTCCAGGGCGGCCAGAACTGCGCGGAAGAGGCGCGGGTTCTCGTTGCGGAACTTGGCCGTCCCCCACAGCGCGCTGAAGGTGCTGGGGCCGCCCAGCACGTCGTAGGAGCTGATCACCGTGTGGATCTTCGGATCCTGGAGCTGGAGATACTGGAAGGGCGGGCTGGTGAAGTGGGCGGTGATCTCGGTCTTGCCCGACAGCAGCGCGGCGGTCCCGTCGGGGTGCGACAGCGACACCGTCAGCGGGTCGAGGCGGGCGTGCTCGCCGGGGCCGAAGGCCTGCTCCGACGCCATCTGGAGGATGATGGCCTGGTAGGCGGCGCGGACCGACGGCACGACGATGCGGTCCTTCTCGGTGAAGTCCTTCAGCGAGGTGATCTCGGGCCGGTTGGTGTTGAGGTAGGCGGGCTGGGAATTGAGCGTGCCGACCCCGCGCAGATCCACGTTCCCGCGCGTCTTGTCCCAGGCGATGATGAAGGGCGGCACGCCGGCCGCCGCGAAGTCGGCGTTGCCGGACAGGATGGCCTCGTTGATGGTCGAGGGGTTGCCGAGCGCCTGGTAGGTGGCCGTCACGTCACCCAGCCCGGCCTCCCGGGCGTGCTTCTCCACCAGCCCGCGGTCCTGCATGACGTAAAGCTGGAGGTAGCCGAGCCCGAGCTGGCGGGCGAAGCGCACCGTCGTCGCCTCGGCCCGCGCCGCGGCCGGGGCGGCGAAGGCGGTGGCGAGCGCGAGGACGGCGCCGAGAACGGCGCGGCACGCCGTCCTCCGGTCGGGGGGACGCAGGGTCATGGTGCGTTTCCTTCGTCAGATGAGGCGGAAGCCGTGGGTGCCGTCGCGTTCAAGCTGCGCGACCAGCCCCAGCTCCCAGTCGATGTAGCCCTGCATGGCGGCGGCGCTGTTGTCCGTGCCTTCGTAAGGGCGCTTGTAGACGTCGTCGGGGCTGCTGGCGAAACGGGCGATGTCGGTGGCGAGCGGCAGACCGTCGCCGACCCAGGCCCGCGTGCCGCCCTTCAGCAGCAGGGGCGCGGTGCCGGTGAGGGCGGCGACGTCCGCCGCCGCGTATCGCGCCAGCACCCCGCAGGGCGAGGTCAGCACCAGCCGGTGCCCCTCCGGCAGCCGGGCCAGCGCGCCGCGCAGGTCGGAGCGGACGGCGAACCACGCGCCGGGGATATGGCCGGCCCGGTAGCGCGGGCTGCGGGCGAGGTCGACCACCACCACCTCCCCCTCGTCGAGCCGGCCGAGCAGCTCCAGGGCCGTCACCTCCTCCACCGGCAGGTCGGGGTAGGGCGCCAGGAGGCGCTTCGGCCAGCCGGTCTCCAGCGGGCCGCTGCCGAGGCCGCCGTCGAGCACATGCACGTCCCAGCCCATCTGGGCCAGCCAGGAGGCGGTCATGTCGGCGCGCACCCCGTCGTCGTCGGACAGGACGATCCGGGCGCCGCGCACGCCGACATGCTCGTCGGTCGCCTGGACGAGCTGCCCGCCCGCGGTGTGGCGGAAGCCGGGGCGGTGCCCCGCCTCGTACTCCTCCGGCGTGCGCACGTCGAAAAGGTGGAGGGTGCGGCTGCCGTCGGCGCGCCATGCCTCCAGCCGCGCCTCGTCGAGGCGCCCGACGCCGGCCCGATCCGCCACCCGGCGGGCGGCGGCGCGGGCGCGGGTGCGTCCCTCGGCCGAGACGGGCGGGAAGCGCGCCTCCCGCCCGTGGTCGAGCGCCAGCCCGGCCAGCGTCCAGCCGATGGTGCCGTTGCGCAGGGCGGCGACCGGGTTCGGCACGCCGGCGTTGACCAGCGACTGGGCGCCGATGATGGAGCGGGTGCGGCCGGCGCAGTTGACGATGACCAGCGTGTCCGGCGAGGGCGCGATGTCGAAGACGCGATAGACCAGCTCCGCCCCCGGCACGCTGATCCCGCCGGGGATCGACATGCGGCGGTACTCCTCGAAGCGGCGGGCGTCGAGGATGACGTGGTCGGCCCCCGCATCGATGAGCGCCTTGACCTCCTCGGCCGGAAGCGAGGGCGTGCGGCGGTGGTGCTCCACCCACTCGCCGAACGCCTTGCTCGGCACGCCGACGTCCTGGAAGACCTCGCCGCCGTCGGCGATCCAGCCGGCCAGCCCGCCGTCGAGGAGCGAGACGTCGGTGTAGCCGAGCGCGCGCAGACGGGCCGCGGCGGGTTCGGCGAAGCCCTCGCCGTCGTCGTAGACGACCACCGGCGCGCCGCGGCGCGGCACCAGCTCCAGCACCGTCATCTCGATCCGGCTGAGCGGGACCGAGACGGCGAACAGCGGGTGGGCGCGCGCGTAGGCGCCCTCCTCGCGCACGTCGAGGAGGGCGATCTCCCGCCCCTCGATCAAGGCGGCCCGAATCTGGGCGTGGCTGGTCATGCGATCCTCCCGGCCGGGCCGGCCAAATACGCACGATCTTGTGTTAATCGGCGCGCCGTCCCGTAAAAGCACGACAATTTACAGCCAGTTCCCAGGATAAAGTCAATTGCTTTGATAGGTAATCATGCTCCGCCCTCCGCCGGCCGGTCTCAGCCGGCGGCGGCGGGGAAGCGTCCTTCCGACACGAAGGCGGCGAGCGGCCGGCGGCCGTTCGGGCCTTCGAGGCCGCGGAAGTCGTCGGGCAGGGTCGCGCGGTCGGCCTGCCGGCCGATGGCGATGACGATCTCCACGGCGTAGCCGTCGGGCACGCCGAGCGCCGTCCGTGCGGCGGCGCGGTCGAAGCCGCCGATGGCCCGGGTGTGCCAGCCCGACAGCAGGGCCTGGTGGGCGAAGTTGGCCCAGGCGGCGCCGGTGTCGAAGGAATGGGTGACGAGCGGGGCGCCCTCGTTGTCGGTGGTCTTGGACAGCACCACCACCAGCGCCGAGGCCCGCTCCGCCCACAGGCGGTTGCGCGCGTTGAGCAGGCCGAAGATGGCCGGCCAGGAGGAGGAGTCGCGCTTGGCGTAGACGAAGCGCCAGGGCTGGACGTTCTTGGCCGAGGGGGCCCAGCGGGCGGCCTCGAAGCTCCGCTCCAGGACGGAATCGGGGATGTCCTCGCCGGTGTAGGCGCGCGGCGACCAGCGGTTCACGAACAGCGGCTCGACGGGGTGGTCCGGGTTGCGGGCAACGCCGGCGGTGATGGTGCCGGCGGTGATGGTGCCGGCGGTGATGGTGGCGGAGGTCATGGGTCGGCTCTCACGGGTTGCGGGGGGTGGGGGGATCAGAGCGCGGAGCGCTTCCAGATCGAGCCCATGGGCTCCGGGAAGGCTTCGTGCATGCGCTGGGAGAGGTCGCGCCCGGTGCCGCCGGGACGGCCGCGGGCCCAGCCCAGCGCGCGCCGGTAGCCGCCGATCAGCCCGGCGGCGAGCAGCGCCTCCCGGTCCACGGTCGGGTCGGGGGCGATGCGCGGCGAGACGTAGAGCGCGTCGACCGGGCAGAACAGCTCGCACAGATAGCAGGTCTGGCAATCCTCCTGGTGGGCGACGGCGGGGGCGCCGTCGGGGTCGGCGCGGAACACGCCGTCGGGGCAGACCTCGGTGCAGGCGCCGCAGCGGATGCAGCGGTCGGACAGGATCAGCTCGATCATGCGGCGACGGCCTCCTCGGCCGGGGGGGCTTGGCGGACCCGGACGGCGTCCAGGCCGCCGCACAGCAGATGATGGTGCTGGGCGGGGTCGAGGTCGGGGAAGTCGGCCCGGCGGTGCAACCCGCGCGTCTCGGTGCGCGCGCCGGCGCTGGCCAGGATCCAGCGGGCGGTGGCCAGCATCGCCGCCGCCTCCCGCGCGCGCAGGATGTCGCGCGGCGTGGCCC
>JAEZHQ010000199.1 GCA_023416455.1 Pseudomonadota bacterium
CGGGAGGACCGGCCGCCGCCGGCCGGCGGCCCCGCCGCGCCCGCCGCCCCCGACCCGGCGAACCGGGCGCGGCTGCTGAAGAACTTCAAGGCGTCCATCGTCTTCGTCGTCGACGCCACGACCTCGATGGGTCCCTACATCGAGCGCACGCGCCAGGCGGTGCGGCGCGTCTATGATTCGGTGGAGGCGGCCGGGCTGCTCGACCAGGTGAAGTTCGGCCTCGTCGCCTTCCGGTCGAGCACCGAGGCGGTTCCGAAGCTGGAGTATGTCACCCGCCTCTACGCCGACCCGGTGCAGGTCCAGGACGGCAAGGACTTCCTGGCGCGCGTCGCCGACCTCAAGCCGGCCGACGTGTCGAGCGCGCGCTTCAACGAGGACGCCTACGCCGGCGTCATGGCCGGCCTGAACGGGGTCGACTGGACCGAGTTCGGCGGGCGCTATCTGGTGCTGGTGACCGACGCCGGCGCGCTGCGCGGGGCCGATCCGCTGTCCACCACGCGGCTGGACGCCGAACAGGTGCGGCTGGAGGCGCAGCACCGCGGGGTCGCCCTCTACACGCTGCATCTGCGGACCGCCCAGGGCCGCCGCAACCACGCCGAGGCGGAGGCCCAGTACAAGGCGCTGTCCGCCCACCAGCTGGTGGCCGAGCCCCTCTACTACCCGGTCGAAACGGGGTCGGTGGAGCGTTTCGGGACCATGGTGGACGCCCTGTCCGACGCCATCGTCGCCCAGGTCCGGGCCGCCTTCCGCGGTGAGGAGGCGGTGGGCAGCGCCCGCACCGCCTCCCCCGATTACGGCAGGGCCGCCGCCGCGCCCGCCGCCCCGAAGGACGAGGCCGAGCGGCTGCGCCAGGACGCCGCGCTGCTGGGCCACGCCATGCGCCTGGCCTATCTGGGCCGCAGCGAGGGGACGTCGGCGCCGCCGCTGTTCAGCGCCTGGATCACCGACCGCGACCCGGTCAGCCCCGACGTGGCGACCACCGAGGTGCGCGTCCTGCTGACCAAGAACCAGCTGAGCGACATGCAGCAGGTCCTGGCCGGCATCATGAGCGCCGGCCAGGCGGCGCAGCTGGCGCCCGACGACTTCTTCGACCGCATGAAATCGGCGGCGGCCGTGCTGGGGCGCGACCCCAACACCATCAACAGCCCGAACGCCACCCGGCTGGCCGATCTCGGCCTGCTCGGCGAGTATCTGGACGGGCTTCCCTACCGCAGCAAGATCCTCGACGTCGATCAGGCGCTGTGGTCGAGCTGGAGCATCGCCCAGCAGCAGGCTTTCCTCGACGAGGTCGGCCGCAAGCTGCGCCTCTACCAGCTCTACCACGACGACGCCGACCGCTGGGTGGCGCTGGACGGCGGCGCCGACCCGGGCGAGGCGGTCTATCCGGTGCCGCTGGACGCGCTGCCATGACCGGGATCCCCGCCCCCCTCTCCGACGCCCCCCTCTCCGACACCCCGCTCCTCGACGTCCGCGGCCTCGTCTGCCGGCGCGGCGCGGCGGAGTCCGGCTTCCGCCTGGAGGTGCCGGCGCTGACGCTGGCGGCGGGGGAGGCGGTGGCGCTGACCGGCCCCAGCGGCTGCGGCAAGAGCACCCTGCTGGACGCCCTGGGGCTGGTGCTGCGCCCGGCCGCCTGCGCGGTCTTCCGGCTGGCCGACGGGCGGGGCGGGGCGGACGACGTCGGCGCCCTGTGGCGCCGCGACGCGCGGGACGGGCTGGCCCGCCTGCGCGCCGGCCGCATCGGCTACGTGCTCCAGACCGGGGGGCTGCTGCCCTTCCTGACGGTGCGCGCCAACATCGCGCTGTCCACCGACCTGCTCGGGATCGGCCGGGCGGCGCGGCCGCATGTGGAGCGGCTCGTCGAGGCGCTGGGGATCGGCCCCCTGCTGGAGCGCAAGCCGCACAGCCTGTCCATCGGCGAGCGGCAGCGGGTGGCCATCGCGCGGGCGCTGGCCCACCGGCCCTCCCTGCTGCTGGCCGACGAGCCGACCGCCGCGCTCGACCCCGAGCGCGCCGGCACGGTCATGGCCCTGCTGCTCGACCTCGTGCGCGAGCTGCGGACGACGGCGGTGGTGGTCAGCCACGACTGGGAGCTGATGAGCCGCTTCGGGCTGCGCCGCATCGCCGCCGTCACCGGCGCCGGGCCGGGCGGCGCGCTCACCCGCTTTGCGGCGGGCGCGCCATGACCGCCGCCGTCACCGATCCCCCCGGATCGGCCGCCGGCCGCAGCTGGGCGCTGGCCGTGGCGCTGGCCGGGCGCGACTTCGTCCACGAATGGCGGCTGTCGGCCTGCCACGTCCTGGCCCTGGCCGCCGTCCTGGCGCCGCTGCTCGTCCTGTTCGGGCTGAAATCCGGGATCGTCGCCACCATGAAGGAGCGGCTGCTGGCCGACCCGCGCAACCGCGAGCTGGTGATCGTCGGCAGCCAGTCCTTCGATCCCGGCTGGTTCCGGGCCATGGCGGCGCGGCCCGAGGTGGCCTTCCTGCTGCCGCGCACCCGCTCGCTGGCCGCCACGCTGGACGTCATGGCCGAGGGCGGGCGGGCGCTGGGCGGGGTGGAGATGGTGCCGACGGCGCCCGGCGACCCGCTGCTCGGCGC
>JAEZHQ010000218.1 GCA_023416455.1 Pseudomonadota bacterium
CTTCCAACGTTCCAACGATCAGCAGACGCATCGTTTACGCTCCCCTCGAGGATCCCCGGTCGGAGTCCCGGTCGAAGTACTGAATCCGCTTTCCAGGCGGCAGGACGGCGTTGAGAAGCATCTCCAAGCGCCGCGGGTTCTCCTGGCGCGCGATGGATACGGCGCCGATGGTGTACAGAGTCTTGACGAGCGCCTCGTCCTGGGCCGCGCGCTCGACCTTGGCGGCCAAGGGGGAGAGCACGACGTTGCCGAGGACGGCGCCGTAGAAGGTGGTCAGCAGGGCCAGCGCCATGGCCGGCCCGATGGCCGAGGGGTCGTTCAGTCCGCCCAGCATCTGCACCAGCCCCACCAGCGTGCCGATCAGGCCCATGGCCGGGGCCACCTCCGAGGCGCGGCGCAGCACGCCGGCGCTCTTGACCTGGCCGGAGCCGGTCGCCTCGACCTCGCCGGTCAGCATGCGCTCGATGTCGTCGGGCGGCAGCCCTTCGGAGACCAGCGTGATGCAGCGCTGGAGGAAGCTGTCGCCGCGCAGCTCCGGCAGCACGTTCTTCAGGGTCTCCGGCGCGCGCCGCGCGGCCTCGGCCAGCAGCAGCACCTGGCGCGCCACCCCGCGCGGGTCGTGGGTCCGGTGGACCAGCACCGCGGCGGCGTCACGCCAGGCCATCGCGACGTCGCCCAGCGAGAAGGAGGCGGTGGTGACCGCGAGCGTGCCGCCCAGGACGATGATCAGGGACGGCGGATCGACGAAGGCGCGCAGGGACCCGCCCGCCGCCATGGCGACCAGGATGACGCCGGCCGCCGCCGCCAGCCCGACCAGCGTGGCAAGGTCGGTGCCGCCGCGCAGCCGCGCCCCGCCGCCGGCGCCCTTGGCCCCGCCCCTGGCCCCGCCGCGGGGCCGGTCGATGCTGTCGCGGGTGGTGGTCATCCGCGGTCCGACTTGATGATTTCGGTCATGGTCACGCCCAGCCGGTCCTCGACCACCACGACCTCGCCGCGGGCGACCAGCCGGTTGTTGACGTAGATGTCGATGGCCTCGCCGACCTTGCGGTCAAGCTCCACCACCGCGCCCCGGCCGAGCTTCAGAAGCTGGCTCACCTGCATGGTCGATTTGCCGAGCACGGCGGAAATCTGGACCGGGATGTCGTAAACCGCCTCCAGATCCTTGGCCGGGCCGAGCCCGGTCTCATAGTCGGCGATGTCGTTTCGGCCGCCGCCGTTGCCGTCCAGTTCGTCGAGGGAGAAGCTGTCCTTGGCCATCGAAGTCTCCAGAAATCCCTAGCTCGGGGGTGCCGCGGCCGTTCAGGCCGGCGCATCCAGCAGCTGCTCCGCGCAACGCTCGACCGCGGCCAGCAGGGCGGCCGTGTCGCGTTCGACCCCGCCCTCCGCCCACTCGATCCGGCAGCCGCCGGGGGCGATGTCGGGGGCGCCCACCACCATCAGCCGCGCCCCGAAGCCGCGCGCCGCGATGACCTCGTCCAGATGCTCGCGCACCGGGTCGACCACGTCCTCGGCGACGCGCACCACCAGGCGCGGCTCGTCGATCAGCTCGGTCAGGCAGGCCCGGACCAGCGCCTCCACCTCGAACAGGCCGCCGCGCCGCGCCAGTTCCGGCATCAGCTTGCGGACGATGGCCAGCGCGATGTGGACGGGCAGGTCGGCGCGCGCGGCGTTGCCGGCCTCCTGCTCGCTGATCAGGCGCTGGACGCCGTTGGCGACGGTTTGCAGCGCGCCGGCGATGCGGGCGGTGATGGCCGCCTCGGCCTCCTTGCGGCCGGCGGCCTGACCGTCCTTGCGGCCGGCGGCGTGGCCCTCGGCGAAGCCCTGGCCGTAGCCGGCCGACTTGCCGGCCGTCTCGCCCTCGGCGTAGCCCTGGGCGCGGGCGGCGGCGAGGTCGGCCTCGCCGAAGGTGGGCGGCGGCGGTGGCGGCGGCTCCAGCTCCACCGCAGCCGCAACCGGCTCCGGCTCGGCGGGCAGATAGTCGTCGTCCTCCGGGAGCGTGTGCCCCGCCGGGGGGGCGTCCACGTCGAAGGATTCGTCGAACAGGAACTTGCGGACGGAACTCATCGCCTCAGCTTTCCTGATAGAGCCAGTTGCGCAGGATGGAGACGGCCTCCTCCGGATGCTTCTCCACGATCTCGCCGACCTTGCGCAGCGAGGACGCGCGGACGCGCCCCTCGACCCGGTTGATGTCGATCATCTGCTCCAGCTCCTCGTCGGCCTGGGCGGCCTCCAGCGCCAGATCCTGGGCCAGCGCCCCGGTCGGGGCGGCCAGGGCGGCCGGCATGCCGGACTGGTCGGCGAGCAGGCGGTCCATCTCGTCATCCTCCTGCTGCTCGGCCTTCTCGAAGGCGCGGGTGATCAGCGGGCGGATGACCAGCAGGATGAACAGCAGGGCGACCACCCCCAGCACCACGATCTCGGCGATGCCCAGCAGATCGTCCTTGGTCATGCCGAGCAGCAGTTCCTGGGGCTTGACCGTGTCGTCGTCGGGCGACCAGAAGCGCATGTTGATGACTTCCAGCGTGTCGCCGCGCACCGCATCGAGGCCGACCGCCGAGCGGACCAGCGCCTTGATGCTCTCGATCTCCTGCTCGCTGCGGGGCTGGTAGACGGCGGGGTTGCCGTCCTGGGGCGGGGCGTAGGTGCCGTCCACCAGCACCGCCACCGACAGCCGGCGCACCTGGCCGGATTCGCGGACGTGGTTCTTGGTGGTGCGGCTGATCTCGTAGTTGATCGTCTCCTCGTTGCGGCTCTGCTTGTTGTGCGAGATCGGGCCGGCGGCGTTGCCGGCCTGGGCGGTCGGCAGGTTCTGGTCGACGGTGACCGGCTGCAACGGGTCGCGGTCCTGGCTCTCGTTGGCCTCGGCGACGGTCTGGGTGGAGCGGATGACCTGGCTTTCCGGGTCGTAGATCTCGGATTGGGTGGTGATGCGGTCGAAATCGAGGTCGGCCGACACCTCCGCGCGCACCTTGCCGTAGCCGACCGTGCGGCCGAGCAGATCCTCGATGGTGCGGGCGAGCCGGCCCTCGTAGGCCGTCTTCTTCTCCTCCGCGCTGGCCAGCATGGCCTCGGCGCTGTCGGTCCCGGTGCCGCGGGCGAGCAGTTTGCCCTTGTCGTCCACGATGGAGATGTGGCCGGGATCCAGGTTGGGGACGGAGGCGGCGATGAGGTGCTGGATCGCCTGGATGTTCTCGCGGGTGAGCTGCGCCCCCGGCCGCAGCTTCAGGAAGACGCTGGCAGTCGCCGGGTTCTGCTGGCGGGCGAACAGCTCGCGCTTGGGCAGCACGAGATGGATGCGGGCCTGCTGCACGCCGTTCAGCGTCTGCACCGTGCGCGCCATCTCGCCTTCCAGGGCGCGCAGGTGGTTGATGTTCTGCATGAAGCTGGTGGCGCCGAAGCCTTCGCCCTTGTCGAACAGCTCGTAGCCGACCGAGCCGCCCGACGGCAGGCCGGCGGCGGCCATCCGCATGCGCACCGGTCCGACCTGCTCGGAAGGGACCATGATCTTGGTGCCGGTCTTGTCCACGGTGAAGGGGACCTTGTCCTCCTCCAGCTTCTTGGCGATGGCGGCCGCCTCGCTCTGCTGGAGTTCGCCGTAGAGAAGCTCCATCTCCTGTGTGGACAGGCGCGTGGTGAGATAGATGAAGAACCCGATCAGCAGCAGGCCGACGCCGCCGATCGCCGCAAGGCGTACGGGTCCAAGATTGCGCAAGGTCTGCAGCAGGTTGTTCACGCGCGTGTCCCCGATCAGATGCCCCGGCCTCGGCAGGAAAGGCTTGATTTCGCAAACGCAGCAAGGAAGTTGCAAGAACCGCGCCGGGGTCTTCTTCACGGCGCATGCTGCGTACTCTTGATGAACAGAGGGTTAATTCCTGGGCAGAAATTGCCCAGTGCCCGGCAAAAGATGCCTACCGGTGCGCGGCCGCAACGCCATGCCCACGCCCCTTCAGGGAACCGGGGGAGGGCGGTTCGCCCCAGGCGCGCGGCCGGCAGGCCGGCCGGTGCGGAATTACTCCGAAAGAAGGCATGGACAGGCTGTGCATAGGGATGGGATTCGGCGCCGGTCACTGTTTCTGAGGTAGTAAACGGCGCAGCAGAGTTGACTTTTCACCTGTATCGTCATAGCTGAGTTGCAATGAACGTTTGCCGAATGCCGAATTTGTCGCGGCATGTCCGGTGCGGAATCATTTCCGGGTAGCGCTTTTTCCCATCGTGTGGAAAAGCCGCGAAGGAAGCCATAAAGGTGAGGAAAAAGCTGTGAAAAAACGTGGACGCGAGAAAAAGGAAGGCCTCAACGAGGTCGATGTGTTCGTCGGGCAGCGCCTGCGCGAGTTGCGCATGCTGGCCGGCCTCAGCCAAAGCGACGTGGCTTCGGCGCTGGGACTGACGTTCCAGCAACTCCAGAAGTACGAGCGCGGGTTCAACCGGGTTTCGGCCAGCCGGCTGTTCAAGCTTGCCCAGTTCTTCCGGGTCCCGGTCTCCGTCTTCTTCGAGGGGCTGGAGGAACGCAGCGTCGCCCAGGAGGGGGCGGCCGGCACCGGACAGGCGGAGGACGAGGGCACGCTGCGGTCGCGGGAGGCGCTCATGCTGGCGCGCTACTTTCAGAACATCCGCGACCCGCAGATCCGCGGCGCCATCCGCGAGCTGGCCGAACGCTGCGCCAGCCAGGCCGAGGCCGGCGGAGCGGGCATGGGCGGCGGCCTCGCCCTCCAGCGGTCGGCCGAACGCGGCCGTCGCGGCGGCCGGACGGCCGGCCAGACGGCCGGGCGGGCGTGACCCTCAGCCGTCCCGCAACGCGCGATAGCGGGCGATGAAGGCGGCCATGGCTTCCTCCGGCCCGAGAGGGACGATGGGCTGATCGGCGGCGGGTGGAAGGTCCCGCCAGTTGACCCGATGCGGTGCGCACAGGTCGCGCAATTCGGTCGCCAGCGCGCGCTGGTCGGCCAGCTTCACCGCCTTCGGCTCGGGATGACGGAAGCCGAACCGTTTGGCGAGCGCCTGCTTGATGGGGGCAACGGCCTCCCGGATGATGTCGCGCCCGATCCGCGCCTTCCACGGGGTCGGCCAGTCGCCGGTGAAGGCTTCCTCGCAGTCGTGCATCAGCGCATCGTAGGCGTAGCCTTCCGGCGCCAGATGGCTGGCCAGCACGCAATGCTGGGCGACGCTGAAGAAGGTCCGCGTGTTGCCGACGAAGCGGCACTGATAGGCGAGCGGACGGGCGATGTCCTCGATTTCGAAGGGGCCGAAGTCCGGCGCCTCCAGGTCGACGGTGCGGCCGGAATAGGTCAGAAGGACCGCCGTCGGCTCGGGGAATTCGAGCAGATCGAACTGGTCGGGATGGGGAATGCGGGGGGACCCGCTGCGTCGGCGTGCCATGGCGACCTCTTTAGCAGACCGGCGGCCGGCGGAACAACGCACCCGATGGATGACGGCCCGGGGTCGGCCCCGGCCTGGAGTTTCGTGCGTTTAATCTGAAACGCACGAAACTCCAGGCCTTTGTTTTGCGAGCGGATTCACGCTTCAAATCGATTCCGATTTCACGCGATCCGCTCTAGCCCCGGCCGCTTTCCAACTGCCCGAGGAAGGCGTCGACGCTCCGTTGCAGGGCGGTGGTGTCCCGCCGCAGCCCGGACGCGGCCTCCAGCACGCGCTGGGCGGCGCCGCCGGTCTGCTCGGAG
>JAEZHQ010000372.1 GCA_023416455.1 Pseudomonadota bacterium
CGGCATCGGGTCGTCCCAGGCCATGGTGGACTTGGCCTCGCAGGCGAGCATCCAGGTCAGCCAGCGGCGCAGCGGCAGGCCGGCCGCCTGGGCGGCGGCGGCGTCGTTCAGCGGGTGGCACCAGCACACGCCGGGCCGGGCGCGTCCGGTGGCCGGCCTGGAAAGCCCGACCAGATCGGCGTAGACCAGGGCCGGCAGGTTGACACCGGCAAGCGCGCCCGGCAGGTGCCACAGGTTGAAGCGGGGGTTGATCTCCAGCAGGTGCAGCCGGCCGTCCGGGCCGCGCTTGAAGTCGAACTTGGCCACCCCGCGCAGGTTCAGCCGCGCCGCCAGGGAGCGCCCGAGCGCCGCGACGTCGCCCTCGTCGGTGATGGTCAGGGCGGTGGTGTGCCCGTACGTCTGCGGGTGGGTGCGGATCTTGCGCCCGGTGAAGTCGCCGGCGATGGCACCGTCGGCGTCGACATAGACATGGTAGCTCTCGATCCGCGACTCCGGGCCGGGGATCAGTTCCTGGGCCAGCAGGTCCTGGCCGGTCGCGGCCAGGCGCGGCCACAGGGCGCGCAGTTCGGCCGGGCTGTCCACCTGGATAGCCTTGCCGGCCATGCCGATGGCGTTCCACGACTCGTCGCGGGTCGCCGGCTTGACGATCAGGGGGAAGCGCAGGTCGCACGCCACCTCCTGGCCGGTCGCGGGACGGAGCAGGCGGGTCGCCGGCACCGGCAGGCCGAGCCGCTCCGCCAGCGCCTGGAAACGGCTCTTGTCGACCAGATCCTCGACCAGCCCGGCGTCGCCGATCACGAAACGGAAGGTCTGGGCCAGCCGGTCGCGGTGGCGGGACACCAGCAAAAGTTGGGTGTCCTCCTCGAAGAACAGGACCGGCGGCTCGGGCTGGGCCGACCCGAAGGCGATCAGCGCCTGGACCAGCGCCTCGGTGTCGCCGGAGAAATCCTCGCAGCGGATCGTTGCGTCGGTGAAGCGCGAGTGCATGGTCGGGGCGCCGGCCCGCGCCACCGCGGCGCAGCGCACGCCCGTCATGCCGATCGGGCGGAGCAGGTTCATGCTGCCCATCACGCACGCCAACGCCCGTCCTTTGAATCTGTCGTTCGTCGGTCCCATCATTCCGAAGACTCCGGAGGGTGAGTTGTGCGGGCAGCCTGACCGACCTTGAGCGGCACGGTTCCGGCCCGGTCGCGCGTCCGTCCAGGGCGAGGCGCGCTCCGACGCCCTGGCCGACAGTGCCAGCATTCCGGCCCTGGAAAAAGAAACATTTCGTGCGGCCTGCTTCTGTGGTGCCCCTTTGTTATCGTTTTACCCAATCATCGAAGCGGCCGGCGGCCGGCGCCGGCCCTGCGCGGCTGATAAGTCCGGTCTCATCTTTCTGGGGCTCTCCTTTTCGCGCCTTGATCGGCCGGGCAGGGTTGGGGCATAGTCCAGAAAAGTAAGAAAAGAAAACAAAGAGTGCGAAGGCCGCCAGGGCCGCCCACCGGCGCCGGCGCTGCCGGAATGATCATTGACAGGAACGGGGCGAGGACATGATCGTTGGTCAGGACGCGAACCTCCGCGCGCTGCCGCCGGAGGTGACGCTCGACTCCGGCTTGGCCGGGCCGCCGGGCGCCGGTTTTGCCGAGAACACCTTCCGCGGCATCCTTGCCGGGGCGCTCGACAGCGGCTACCGCTTCGCCCGGCTGGACCGCTGCGCGCCCGCCGCCGGCCCGGCGGCGGAGGCCGAGCCGGTGTTCTACCTGCGCCACGACGTGGACATCTCGCCACGCATGGCCGCCCGCCTGGGCGAGATCGAGCACGAGTATGGGATCACCGGAAACTTCTTCTTCCAGATCAACGCCGAAACCTATTCCTTCTTCGTTCCGGAGACGCTCGGCATCATCCACCGCCTGCGCGGGATGGGGCATTGCGTCGGCCTGCATGTGGACGAGCTGCTGATCGGCGCCGACGAGCGCGCCATCGAGCGGACCTTCGACTGGGTGAGCGACCATGTCGTCCCGGTGGACCGGGTGATCAGCTTCCATCGCCCCTCCCCGGCGGTGCTCGGCCGCCGCTACGCGAGCGTCATGAACGCCTACGACGACCGGGTCTTCGACGCCGCCTCCTACCTCTCGGACTCGCGCCGCAGCATCGACTTCCACGGCACGCTGATGGGCTGGCTGACCCAGCGCCGCCCCCGCATCCAGCTTCTCCTGCATCCCGAATGGTGGTGCGAGATCCCGTCGATCGGCCAGTTCTGGAACCAGCTGACCGGCCGGCGCACCGACCAGCTCCGCCATTACATGTTGGATAATTTCCCCAAGGTCTTCTCCGGGGTGCTGAGCCGCGAGGACCGTTCCTTCAAGATATGACACCGACGGCTCTGTGAGGGGGCCGTCCGCGCCACCCCATCCGTCAATGCCATCGCATTGGCCGGTCGGATTCCACCGGCGGCGTTGGAGCGGACCGCGTAAGGCCGGAATCGATGTGAAGCGTGAATCCGCTCGCGGAACACTGGCCTGGAGTGTCGTGCGTTTCGGATTGAACGCACGACACGCCAAAAAGATTTCGCTCCGGCTCCTCCCGCGGCGGCAGCCCGGCGATACCCGGGCCGGGCCGGCAGCGCGCAATCCACAATCAGGAAGGGACCTCCCATGAAGGTCGCCGTTCACCAGCCGAATTACTTTCCCTGGCTCGGCTATTTCGCGAAGCTGGCCGCCGCCGACGTCTTCGTCTTCCTGGACGACGCGCAACTGCCGCAGGGCGGCAGCTACGTCTACCGGACGAAGATCCACGGCAAGGACAGCGGGACGTGGCTGTCGGCCCCGGTGCGCCGGGAGGAGCGCCAGCTCATCAAGGACGTCCGCTTCGCCGAGGGCGACTGGCGCCGCCGCCACCGCATGACCCTGTTCCACACCTACCGCAAGGCGCCCTTCTTCGAGCCGGTGATGGCGCTGGTCGATGGGCTGCTCGCCATCGAGACCGCCGACCTCGCCCTGTTCAACATGCGGGCGGTGACCACGTTGGCCGACTACCTCGGCCTGTCGCCCCGCTTCGCGGCGGCCAGCGCCTTCGGCCTGTCCAGCACCGGCGACGACCGCCTCATCGATCTGGTGCGGGCGGTGGGCGGCGACGTCTATGTCTCCGGGGTCGGCGGCCAGAACTACCAGCATCCGGAGAGGTTCGAACGCGCCGGGGTGGAGCTGCGCGTCCATGCCTACCGGCCGCACCCCTACCCGCAGATCCAGGGCGGCTTCGTTCCCGGGCTGAGCGTCCTCGACGCGCTGTTCAACCGGGGGCCGGAGGCCGCAAGCCTGCTCGCCTACGAGCCGGTCGGGGAGCCGCTGGCCTCCTGAGGCCGCGTCCGTCGCCCGCCCGGGGAAAAAGATAGCATAATAACCGACTTTGTGTTATTTGGAAATGACGGTTGCGGAAGCGCCGGGCGGCCGTCGCCCGATCCGGGGGCGACCCGGATCAGGCCATCCGGTCTGCCGAACCCTTCTTGGGCTCAGGGGATGATGGCGAAGCGACGCGAAAAGGGAAAGATTCCACACACGGAATGGCCGGCGATCCGGATGCGCCACGCCGCCGGAGAATCCCTGGCGAGCATCGCCCGGGACTACGGCTGCACAGGTCCGGCCATCCGCTACATCGTCAACCGGCCGGTGGAGGCCGACGGGGAGGCACCCGCCCCGGCCCCGAAGGCGGAGGTCCGCGACGGCGACCCGTCGGCGGCCGAGCCCGCCCGGCCGCCGCCTCCGGCCATTTCCCCCGGCGCCGCCGCCGAGCGGGCGCCGGAGGCGCCGGGCATCGACCCCGACCTGCGCTGGCGGGTCAGCAGCGAGATCGCCTCCTTCCTGGCGGTCTTCGATTCCTTTCTGACGGACGATTCGCCGGAGACCTACGACCAACTCCTCGCCGCCACCGACCGCCTGATGCGGGTGGCGGCGCGCACCCGGATCGAGCTGGAGCGCGCCCGCGCGTCGGAACATTCCCGGCTCCGTCAGGCGCGCTCGGCGTTGCGCGGCTCCCGCGTCGCCTCGGCCTGAAGGGCGGTGCCGGGGGCCTCGGCCTGCAATCCCCACAGCCGGGCGTAGAGCCCCGCCTTGTCGATCAGCGCGTGATGCGGCCCGTCCTCGACGATGCGGCCGCCGTCCATCACCATGATGCGCTCGAAACGGGCCAGCGTCGACAGGCGGTGGGCGATGGCGATCACGGTGCGGCCCTTGAACAGGGCGTCCAGGCTGTCCTGGACCAGCCGCTCGGTCGCCGAGTCGAGGGCGCTGGTGGCCTCGTCCAGGATGACGATGGGAGCGTCGCGCAGCACCGCCCGCGCGATGGCGATCCGCTGGCGCTGGCCGCCGGAGAGCACCACCCCGCGCTCGCCGGCGATGGTGTCGTAGCCGTCGGGGTAGGCCTCGATGAAATCGTGGGCGTGGGCGGCCCGCGCGGCGGCGATCACCTCGGCGTCCGACGCCTCGGGACGGGCGAAGCGGATGTTGTCGCGCAGCGACATGTTGAAGATCGCCGGCTCCTGCGGGATCACCGCGAAGGCCCGGCGGTAGGCGCGCGGCTCCAGCCCCGCCACCACCCGCCCGTCCACCCGCAGCGTGCCGGCCGTGGGGGCGTAGAGCGCCAGCAGCAGTTTCAGCAGCGTGGATTTGCCGGCGCCCGACGGACCGACCAGCCCCACCTTCTGGCCGGCCGGGATGGCCAGCGTGACGCCGGACACCGCCGGGGTGGTGCCGTCCTTGTAGGCGAAGCTGACGCGCTCGAAGGCGATGGCGCCGCGCCTGGGGGTGAAGGGCTCGCCGCCCGACGCCTCCGGCGCCTCGGCGGCGTCGCGGGCCTCGGCCAGCGTGTCGGTCAGGCGCCGGAAGCCGGCGTAGGCCTCGACGATGGCGTTCAGCTCGTAGGCCAGCCACTCGAAGCGCATCCAGGCGCCCACCGTGAACATGAGCACCACGGTGAAGGCTTCCAGCGGCATGGCCCCGGCGGTCGCCCGCTCCAGCGCCACCACGAAGATGACGGCCATCCACAGCCCCGCCGCCAGGTTCAGCCCCATCCAGCGCATCGCCTGGAAGCGGAACAGGCGGCGGCCGGCCGCGTGGCCGCCCAGCTCGACGCCGCGGGCGCGCCGCAGGATCGGGGTTTCCAGGGTGAAGATCTTGATGGTCATCACCGAGGAGAGGAAATCGTAGATGTTCGCGAACAGCGTCTCGCCGGTCGCGTAGAAGCGGTCGAAGCGCTGGCGCAGCGGGGGCAGGGTGGCCACGGCGACGGCCACGTAGGTGCCCCCGAACAGCAGATAGAGGACGTAGAAGATCCCCGGAACGTCGAGCGTGGCGATGGCCAGGCCCAGCGAGACGAACAGCCCCACCTGGGCCAGCAGCGCCCAGAAGAAGGTGTCCAGCAGCGTCTTCAGGGATTCCCGGCCCTTGTTGATCTTCTGGCCCTTGGCGCCGCTGGCCATCGCCTCGTGCCAGGCGGTGTCCATGGCGATGATGCGGTCGAGCGCGTAGAGGCCGAGGCTGCGCGTCGCCAGGTCGATGGTGGCGAGCTGGGGGTAGAGAAAGGCGATGGTCGCCAGGAACAGGGCGAAGCCCGCCAGGAAGGGGGCCGCCGTCGCCATCGCCGCGGCGAAGTCCATGCCGCCGGTGGCCACCAGCCCGACGAAGTAGGAGAAGAACAGCGGGATCGCCGCGGCCACGCAGTGGCGCAGCGTCATCACCACGGCGACGGCGAACAGGGGAACCCGGTAGGGCCGCACCACGAACCACATCCAGGCCAGGAAGGAGCGCCCCCTCGGCGCCCGGTCCGGGTCGAGCGGGCGCAGCCGCCGGTCGTGCCCGGCGGCGGCGTCCCCGGTGGCGGCGTCCCCGGTGGCGGGGTGTGCGACGGAAGGCGGCGGACCCTGCATGACAACTCCTCGAACGGTCGGCTTCGGCCGCGGCGGCGGCCGGACGCCGCCGGGCGCGGCATCATTGGGGATGGAAGGGGGGCGGCACCGCTGTCCGAACCCTCGATACCAGGGCCGGACGTCAGGACTTTCCGGCCCTGGTATCACAGGGCCGGCACGATGTCGAAGGTGCCGGCCAGCGCGCCCGCCGTCCGGCCGGGCAGGAGCGGCGCCAGCAGCCCGGCGGCCCCGGCGGTGGTCAGGAGTGTGCGGCGGCTGAGGGCGCGGTCGCGGGACATGGTCGCCTCCTTTCGGGGTGGTCCCGACGCGCAGGGATCTCGTGCGCCTTGCGTTCCGGTCGAGTCCCCCGCCGCCGGGCCGTGCCTCAGCCGGCCGGGGGCAGCATCCGCCTCAGCGCGTCCATGACGTCCTCGACGCGGACCGGCTTGGCCATGACGATGAGCGGGTCGGGGTGGCTGGCCCGCAGCCGGTCCGAGACGTCGCCGGTCGCGTAGCCGCTGACGACCACGACGGGAAGGCCGGGCCGGGCGTGGCGCACCTGGCGGATCAGCTCGTCGCCCCCCATCCCCGGCATCCGCAGGTCGGTCACAAGGGCGTCGAACGGACCGTCCCGCCAGTGCTCCAGCGCTTCCCGGCCGTCGAACGCGGTGGTGACGCGGAAGCCTTCGTCGAGCAGGCTCTGCTCCAGGGCGATGATCGCCAGAACCTCGTCATCGACCAGAAGGATGTGGGGGCTGGCGGGCATACGGGGGCTTTCCGGACCGGGGCGCGAACAGGGGGGCGGCGCGGGTCCGGCCCCCGGTTCTTTTTGCATGTAGCCCGCCGGCGGCGGCGGCGCAAGGCATCCAGCCCGCCGCCGGCGCAGGGGCGGAAGAAGGCCGCCAAGGCGAAACTGGCCTTCCCGCTAGCGGTCACGCTATGGTGCGGGGGTCCCCCCGCGTCCCGGCGCCCGCGCCAAGAAACAAGGAACGCACCCGTGAGGATAGGTCTGAGGACGCTGCTGGCCGCATGCCTGGGCGGCGTGGGGCTGGCCTTCACCATCGGGACGGCGGCCCTGCTCCAGGCCGAGGCCGGCGGCCGCCTCCAGCGCATCATCGGCGACCAGCTCCAGGCCCACGCCGGCCAGGTGGCCGACAAGCTCGACCGCGGCATGTTCGAGCGCTACCGCGACCTTGTGGTGGCGGCGGGCCTGGACGACGTGCGGTCGGCGACCGCCTCGCGGGAGTCCCGGCGGGTCGTTCTCCAGCGGTTGCAGGACACCTACCGGGACTATGCCTGGATCGGCTTCATCCGTCCCCACGGCATCCTGGAGGCGGCCACCGGCGGCCTCCTCGAAGGCGCCGACGTGAACGCGCGGGGCTGGTGGAAGCAGGCGCTTGAGCGCCCCTACGTCGGCGACGTCCACGACGCGCTGGTGCTGGGCAAGATCCTCTACGGCGACCGCCCGGAGCCGGCGCGCTTCGTCGACCTCGCGGCGCCGGTGCGGGGCGGGGACGGCACCCTCCTCGGCGTGGTGGCCGCCCATCTGAGCTGGGACTGGGCGTCGGAGGTCGAGCGCTCGGTGCTGGATGGGGTCGCCCCCGACCGCCGGGTCGACGCCATGATCCTGTCGGCCGACGGCACCGTGATCCTGGGGCCGAAGCCGCTCGTCGGGCAGCGCGTCGATTCCGCCCCGGAGCCGTCGCGTCCGGCCGTCCGCCTCTGGCCGGACGGCGTCGCCTACCTGACCAGCAGCGCGGCGACCCGCGGCTACCGCGACTATCCCGGGCTGGGCTGGCAGGTGGTCCTGCGCGAACCGGTGACCCACGCCATGGCCCCCGTGCAGGCGCTGCGCAACCGCGTGATCGCCTGGGGCGTCGTCGCCAGCCTGCTCGCGGTCCTGGTCGGCTACCTGCTTGCGGGCTGGATCGCCGCGCCTCTGCGGGCCATGGCCCGGGCGGTCGAGGCGGCCCGGCCGTCCGCGGCCCCGGAGCTGCCGCCCTCCGGCCGTTACGCCGAGATCGGCACGCTGAGCGGTGCGGTGCGCGCCCATCTGGGCGAGCTGCGCGAGGCGGAGCGGCGGCTGACGGAGTCGCTGGAGGAGAAGACGACGCTGCTGAACGAGATTCACCACCGCGTGAAGAACAACCTTCAGGTGATCTATGGCCTGATGATGGTGGAGACGCGCCAGCTTCCCAAGGGCGACCGCGGGCGGGAGCGGCTGGAGGCGCTGGCCCGGCGGATCACCTCCATGGGCCGCCTGCACGAGCAGCTCTACCGCTCCGGCGACCTCGCCCGCATCGACTTCGCCGAGCATCTCCGACGGCTGTGCGAGGCTCTGGCCGACCTGCGGCCCCACGACGGGGTGTCCGTCCGCGTCGAGGCGGATCCCGTGATCTGCCCGCTGGACTTGGCGACGCCGCTCGGGCTGATCGCCAACGAGCTGGTCGTCAACGCGCTGAAGCACGCCTTCCCCGACGGCCGGCCGGGACGGGTGACGGTGACGCTGCGCGAGGAGGCCGGGGCCGTCGCGCTGGCCGTCGCCGACGACGGCGTCGGCTGCGCCGGCCGCCTGCCCTCCGGCGGGGTCGGCTCCACCCTGGTCGCGGCCCTCGCCCGCCAGGTCGGGGGAACCTTGTCCTACGAGGTGGAACGGGGCTGCGTGGCCCGGCTGGTCGTGCCCAAGGCCGCGCTGGCCACGGCGCCGGAACAGGAACCGCGGCCGGCCGCAGCCTGAAGCCTCCGCAAGCGGCCGTGCGAGCACGGGCGCTCCGGCGCTCGCCGGCTTGGCCAACGTGCATGACCCGGGGCGGGCCGCTGGATTTCCCCCGGGGCTGGAGGGTCCGGAATGCGACAAGTCACCATTCACGACGCCAAGACCAACCTATCCAAGCTGATCGAGGCGGCGCTCGGCGGTGAGGAGATCGTCATCGCCAGGGGGAGCAAGCCGGTCGTCCGTCTCGTCCCGGTGACCCGGGGGGCGTTCAAGGTCGGCCTGCTCAAGGGCAGGCTCGGCCCCGGCCCCGACTTCTTCGAGCCGATGGACGAGGGCGGCCTTGCGCTGTGGGAAGGCGGCCGGTGACGGCGATCCTGCTCGACACCCACGCCAAGAGCGGATCGCGTAACATCGGAATCGATTTGAAGCGTGAATCCGCTCGCAGAACAAAGGCCTGGAGTTTCGTGCGTTTCGGAATGAACGCACGAAACTCCAGCCGGCCCCGCCCTCACATCAGGATGGTCGCACCGCCGTCCACCACCAGCACGTGGCCGTTGACGTAGGAGGCGGCCGGGGAGGCGAGGAAGACCGCGGCGCCGGCGATCTCGGCCGGGCGGCCCCAGCGGCCCATGGGGGTCCTCTTCTCGAAATAGGCCGAGGCCGCGGGGTCGTTCACGATCCCGGCGTTGGTCTCGGTGGCGAAGAAGCCGGGCGCGATGGCGTTGCTGGTGATGTTGTGCGGGCCGTATTCGGCGGCCAGCGCGCGCACCATGCCGGCCAGCCCGGCCTTGGCGGCGGTGTAGACCGCGTCGTTGGCCCGGGCGACCTGCCCGGCGACGGAGGTCACGGTGATCAGCCGGCCTTCCCGGCGCGGCAGCATCAGCCGCCCGGCCTCGCGCGCCAGGGACAGCCCGGCGGCGAGGTCGATGTCGAGGAGCCGGCGGATCTCGGAGTCGGCGAACTCGGCCAGCGGTTTGCGGTTGCGCTGGCCGACGTTGTGGACGAGCACGTCGAGCCGCCCGTGCTCGCGCTCGATGGTGGCGAAGGCGGCCCGCAGGGCCTCCCCGTCGGACACGTCGAAGGGCAGGCAGGACAGGCCCGGGCCGCCGATGGCGGCGGCGGCCTCGCGCAGCC
The DNA here is from genome assembly GCA_023416455.1 of Pseudomonadota bacterium. Classification (GTDB taxonomy): domain Bacteria; phylum Pseudomonadota; class Alphaproteobacteria; order Azospirillales; family Azospirillaceae; genus Azospirillum. Next base: position 9,732 of record JAEZHQ010000372.1, read on the forward strand.
GCCCGCCGTCGCGGCCGTTCAGCAGAACGTGCGCGCCGGCGCCGCGCAGCGCCCGGGCGATCTCCAGCCCGAGGCCGCGGGCGCTTCCCGTGACCAGGGCCACCTTGCCCTCCAGCGAGAACAGCGACGGCAGGGACGGAACGCTCATGGGCACCTCGGCGGCTGGCGGTTCGGGACGGCTGGCGGTTCGGCCGGCATCACACGCGCTCGGGGAGGCCCGCGTCAATATCGACAATTGCGTCGCCGGCGTTCATGATTCCGTTTCGACAACAAACAATAGGGAGGGTTTCATCATGGGTCTCCTGTCGAAGACGCGCCGGCTGGCGGTGGGGGCGGCGCTCGCGGTGACCGCCCTCGGCGCCGCGCTGGCGGTTGCCCAGACCCCGGCCTTCTTCCGCATCGGCACGGGCGGCACCGCCGGCACCTACTACCCCATCGGCGGCCTGATCGCCAACGCCATCTCCGGCAACGGCGGCGGGGTCCCCGGCCTGGTGGCGACCGCGGTCGCCTCCAACGGCTCGGTCGCCAACATCAACGCCATCAACGGCGGTTCCTCCGAATCCGGCTTCTCCCAGTCCGACGTCGCCCACTGGGCCTACACCGGCACCGGGCTGTTCGAGGGCAAGGGCAGGATCGAGGGGCTGCGCGCCATCGCCACGCTCTACCCGGAGACGATCCATCTGGTCGCCCGCAAGGACTCCGGCATCGCCTCGGTCAAGGATCTGAAGGGCAAGCGGGTGTCGCTGGACGAGCCGGGCTCGGGCACGCTGGTCGACGCGCGCATTGTCCTCGGCGCTTTCGGGCTGGGCGAGAAGGACGTGAAGGCCGAACATCTGAAGCCCGGGCCGGCCGGCGACCGGCTGCGCGACGGCGCGCTCGACGCCTTCTTCTTCGTCGGCGGCTACCCGACCGGCGCCATCTCCGAGCTGGCCACCTCCAGCGGCATCACGCTGGTGCCGATCGCCGGCCCGGAGGTCGAGGCGCTGCTGGCCGAGCATCGGTTCTTCGCCAAGGACACGGTGCCGGCGGGCACCTACAAGGACGTCGGCGAGACGCCGACCATCTCGGTCAACGCCCAGTGGATCACCAGCGCCAAGCAGCCCGACGCGCTGGTCTACGACATCGTGAAGGCGCTGTGGAGCGAGGGCAGCCGGGCCACGCTCGACGCCGGCCACGCCAAGGGCAAGCTGATCCGGCTGGAAACCGCGACCAACGGCCTCGGCATCCCGCTGCACCCGGGGGCGGAGAAATTCTACAAGGAGAAGGGCGTCCTGAAGTGACGCCGGCCGCCCCGCCGCCTTGCCGACCGAGACCCACTGCCCGGAACCGGAGCCCCGATGACCCAGAGGCTTGACGAGCGGGCGCCGGCGTCCCCCATGGAGCTGGACGAAGCCAGGGCGCGGGCGCTGGAGGAAAGGTTCGACTCCGAGATCCGCTTCCGCCCTCTGGCGCCGGCGGCCGGCCGGCTGGTCGGCGCGCTGCTGGTGGTGCTCTCGCTCTTCCACTACTACACCGCCGGCTTCGGGCTGCTGTCCGAGGTGGTTCACCGGGGAATCCACCTGGCCTTCGTGCTGGGGCTGGTCTTCCTCGTCTTCCCCGCCTCCCGGCGGGGGTACGGCCGGCCGGCGGCGGCGGAGGCGGGCTGGTGGCGGCCGCTCGGCATCCCGCCGCTGGACTGGCTGCTGGCGGCCGGGGCGGTGGTGGCGGTGCTGCACGTGCCGCTGATCCCGCTCGACGATCTGGCCTTCCGGGTCGGCAACCCCGGCACCACCGACGTCCTGCTGGGCGGGATCCTGGTGCTGGTTCTGCTGGAGGCGACCCGCCGGTCGGTCGGCTGGCCGCTGCCGATCATCGCCGTGCTGTTCATGGCCTACGCCCTGTGGGGGCCGGTCATGCCCGGGCTTCTCGTCCATCCCGGCAACAGCGTCCCCCAGCTCATCGACCATCTGTACCTGACCACGCAGGGGATCTACGGCATCGCGCTGGGGGTGGTCGCCACCTACGTCTTCCACTTCGTGCTGTTCGGCGTCTTCGCGACGCGGATCGGGCTCGGCCAGCTGTTCCTGGACTGCGCGGCCTGGGTGGCCGGGCGCTACGCCGGCGGGCCGGCCAAGGTGTCGGTGCTGGGCTCGGCACTGTTCGGCATGATCTCCGGCTCCTCGGTCGCCAACACGGTGACGGTGGGCTCGCTGACCATCCCGGCCATGATCCGGCTCGGCTACAAGCGGCACTTCGCGGCGGCGGTGGAATCCACCGCCTCCACCGGCGGGCAGATCACGCCGCCGATCATGGGGGCCGCCGCCTTCCTGATGATCGAGTTCCTCGGGCTGCCCTACACCACCATCATCCTGGCCGCCATCGTGCCGGCCTTCATGCATTTCTTCGGCGTCCTGGTGCAGGTCCATTTCGAGGCCAAGCGCAACGGCCTGCGCGGGCTGCGGCCCGATGAGATGCCCGACCTGCGGGCGGCCTTCCGGCGCGACTGGCCGACCGTCATCCCGCTGGTCGTGCTGATCGGGGTGCTGATCGCCGGCTACACCCCCTATCTGGCCGCCTTCTGGGGCATCACCCTGTGCATCGCGGTGGGGCTGCTCAACCCGCGCAAGCGCATGAGCCCGCGCGAGGTGCTGGAGGGCCTGCGCGACGGCGCCAAATACGCGCTGGCGGTGGGCGCCGCCGCCGCCACCGTGGGGATCGTCGTCGGCGTGGTCACCCTGACCGGGGTCGGCTTCAAGATCTCCTTCATCGTCACCTCCACCGCCGGCGACCTGGCGGCCTGGGCCGGCGCGGTCCTGCCGGCCGGCTGGTTCACCCAGCAGGGAATGACCCTGCTGTTCACGCTGGTCATGACCGGGGTGGTCTGCATCCTCATGGGCTGCGGCATCCCGACCACGGCCAACTACATCATCATGGTGACCGTCGCCGCCCCGGCGCTGGGGCTGCTGGGCGTCGCCCCCATCGTCGCCCACTTCTTCGTCTTCTATTACGGCGTTCTGGCCGACATCACGCCGCCGGTGGCGCTGGCCGCCTACGCGGCGGCCGGCATGGCCGGGGCCGACCCGTTCAGGACCGGCAACACCGCCTTCCGGCTGGGGCTGGGCAAGGCGCTGGTGCCCTTCGTCTTCGTCTTCTCGCCGTCGCTCCTGCTGGTGGTGCCGGGCTTCACCTGGAGCGACTTCCTCATCGCCTTCATCGGCTGCATCGTCGGCATCACCTGCCTGGGCGCCGCGCTGACCGGCTGGCTGCTGACCCGCACGCCGGCCTGGGAACGCGCCCTCCTGGCCGTTGCCGCCATCCTGCTGGTCACGCCGGAGCTGTATTCGTCCCTGGCCGGGGCGGCGCTGATCGTCCCGGTGCTGGCACGGCAGGCCGCCGCCGTCCGGCGGCCCGCCGCGTGAGCCGCCCCCGGCTTCCACCGGAGACGTTCCCCTGGAGACACCGACCATGCCGATCGCATCTCCCTACCTCCTGTTCCTCGGCGACGTGCCGGACCGGCTCGCCGCCAAGACGGCCCAGGGCATCGTCGACTGGCGCCCCGAGCGGTGCCTGGGGCAGCTCCGCCTGCCGGGGTGCCGGGCGGACGTGGGCCTCCCCGACCTCACCGTCGCCGAGGCGGCGGCGCGGGGCGCCCGCACCCTGGTCATCGGGGTGGCCAACGCCGGCGGCGTCCTGCCGGACCACTGGACCGCCACCCTCGTCGAGGCGATCGAGGCCGGGCTCGACGTGGCCAGCGGCCTGCACAGCCGGCTGGGCGAGATCGCGGCGGTCCGCGCGGCGGCGGAGCGCGGCGGCCGGCGCCTCTTCGACATCCGCCACAGCGACCGCCGATTCGCCACCGGCAAGGGCACGCGGCGGCCGGGGCGCCGCCTGCTGACCGTCGGCACCGACTGTTCGGTGGGGAAGAAATACACGGCCCTGGCGCTGGAGCGGGAGATGCGGGCCCGCGGCCTCGACGCCGACTTCCGCGCCACCGGGCAGACCGGGCTGCTCATCGCCGGCCGCGGGGTCGCCATCGACGCGGTGGTCGCCGACTTCATCGCGGGCGCCGTGGAGTGGCTGGCCCCGGCGGCCGATCCCGCCCATTGGGACGTGATCGAGGGGCAGGGCTCGCTGTTCCACCCCTCCTTCGCCGGTGTCTCCCTCGGCCTGCTGCACGGCGCCCAGCCCGACGCCTTCGTGGTCTGCCACGAGCCGACACGGCGGACCATGCGCGGCGTGCAGCACCCGCTGCCTTCGATCGCCGAGGTCATCGACCTCACCGTCCGCTGCGGGCGGCTGACCAACCCCGGCATCCGTCCGGTCGGCATCTGCATCAACACCCAGGCCCAAAGCGAGGCGGAGGCCCGCGCCGGCCTCGACGCCGCGGCCGAGGCGCACGGCCTGCCGGCCACCGACCCGATCCGCTTCGGCGTGGCGGCCATCGTGGACCGGCTGCTGTCGGAAGGCTGAGCGGGGGCCAGCTCATACCGGCGGCGCATGAACACTTCCATTGAGCGCCGCCGGTAAAACCCGACGGATCAATGCGATAGCATTGATCGCGAGGGTGATACGGACGACGCCTTCAAGCGCCGTCCGTATCATACCAGGGCCGGAAAGTCCTGACGTCCGGCCCTGGTATCCGGCCGCGACCGCGGCCGCGCGCCCACATGGGCGCACGTGGGCGCCAACATTGGCGCCCATATGGGCGCGAAGCCAAGGCCCGCGGAGGCGGGCCGCCCGGCGTATGAGGGTCCGGAAAGGTCCGACCACAGGTCGGACCTTTCCGGAATTGGTATCAGTTATCAACCGGCAGGGCGGACCCGCCGGGGATGAAAGAGCACCCCCAACGATCGGGACTTTCTTTCTAGTCATCGGTGCCCGAGCCGGATGTGGGTAATTGAAAGGCTCACCGGAGGAGCACGCAGCACCTCCGCTGCCGCCGGCGAGCCGGTGGGCCGGTGGGCCGGTGGGCTGGTGGATGCCGAAGAGGTCCCGGCGCCCATGCACCCAGCCGCAAGCCGGCCACGCGCTACCCAAACAAGCCATACACCATTGCAATCACTGCAATCATTGCTTAATCTTTTGGTCCCAACACGCTCAGGAGCGACCGATGGCCAGCATCACGATCCGGAATCTGGAGGATTCCTTGAAGGCCCGGCTGCGGGTCCGTGCTGCCCACCACGGTTGTTCCATGGAAGAAGAGGCCCGTCACATTCTGCGTGCGGCGCTCACAGAAGAGCGCCAGCCCGTGACGCACCTTGGGGATGCCATCCGACAGCGGTTCGCGCCGTTCGGTGGCGTTGAGGTGCCGGACGTTGGCCGCGAGCCCCTGCGCGCTCCGCCAAGCTTCGAGTGATGTTCATCCTGGACACCAACGTGCTGTCGGAACTGATGCGTCCTGCACCGTCCGACGCCGTACTCCGCTGGGTTGCCGGGCACTCCGCCGCCAGCCTGTTCACAACAACCGTCACCCAAGCGGAAATCCTGTTCGGTCTCGCCCTGCTACCGGAAGGGCGTCGCCGGAGCGACCTGTTGACGGCCGCCGAGCAGATGTTTGCCGAAGACTTTGCCGGCCGGGTGCTGCCCTTCGATGCTGCGGCCGCCACGGCGTTCGCGCCCATCGCGGCAGGACGGCGTCAGAAAGGCCAGCCGACCGGAGCGTTCGATGCACAGATCGCCGCCATCGCTGCGTCCCGGGATGCCGCATTGGCAACCAGAAACGTGGCGGATTTCCTGGATTGCGGGTTCCCCATCGTCAATCCGTGGGAAAGCTGACGAGCCCGTCTCACGGAACTGGAACGAATCCCGATCGGTGCGAACACGGTGCACTTGATCCGTAAGCGTCATCGGCGTCCCACGTCGCGGCGTACCGGGTGTCGCCGCGCCATGCGGGACGGCGGCACCCCTGTCAAGGCGAAAAGCCGGGGCAAAGCCGGTCACATCGTGGTGACCGGCCGCTGCACGCTTTTACCGCCGCGCAAGACGCGCTAGGAGTGCTGGCGCCGAAGGCCCGCGGCGCGGGCCGCCCGTTGCAAGGCCCGCGCCGCGGGCCGATCCGTCGAGAGATGCCGCTTCCCGATGCTCCCTCCCTCCCTCCTCCGCCGGCTCGTCGGGCCGCTCCTCTGCGCGGCCCTCCTGCTCGCCGGCGCCCACGTCGGCGGCCACATCGGCGCCCTGGCCCCCGCCACCGCCGCGGCCCAGACCGCCCCCGCGGCCCCGTCCGAGGCGGCGGACTTCAAAACGCGGCTGGCGCAATGGCAGGACGCCCTCAACAAGGCGGCCAACCGCATCGCCGTGGGGGAGCTGGCGAACGCGGAGTATGAAGCCTTCCGCGGCCAGCTGGCCCAGGTCCAGGACGAAGCCCGCCAGGCCGGCGGGGCCGCCGCCCTGTCGCGCGAGACGGCGCAGCGCATGCTCGACGCGCTGGGGCCGGGGCCGGCCCAGGACCAGCCCGCCGAGGCGGCGCCGATCACCGCCGAGCGCAAGCGCCTGGCCCAGACCATCGCCGAGGTCGAGGGCCGCGCCAAGCAGGCCGAACTGATCGTCACCCGCGCCGACATCCTGCTGCGCACCGCGGCCGACCAGCGGATGTCCCAGCTGACCGAGCGCATCGTCCGGCGCGGGCCGGTGCCGCTGACCCCCGCCACCTGGGCGGCGCTGCCCGAGCAGGCCGCCTACGTCCAGGAGCGCATCGGGCGCGCCCTGTCCGTCGTCCTCGCCGAGGGCGTGTGGCGCGAGCGGCTGTACGGGCTGGGCGCGCTGGCCGTCCTTCTGGTCCTCGTCGCCTGGCCGGTGCGCCGGGCGCTGTTCCGCCGCTTCGGGCACCGCGACACCGCCGAGCGGCCGAGCTACCGCCAGCGCCTCGCCGCCATGGCCGTGGAGGCGCTCGCCCGCTGCCTGATGCCGGTGGTCCCCACCGTGGCCTTCACCGCCACGCTGGTCGGCCTGCTCCAGGGCGTCCCCGACGCCGGGCCGCTCACCGCCGTGCTGATGGGGCTGTCCGGCGGGCTCACCGCCTATTTCCTGATGACCGGCGTGGCCCGCGCCACGCTGGCCCCCGACCATCCGGCCTGGCAGCTCGCCGAACTGGCCCCGGACAGCGCCCGCCGGCTGGTCCGCCGGATCACGGTGGCCGCCGCCGGCCTCGCCGTGGCCGGTACCGGCATCGCCCTGGCCGAGAGCATGTTCATGCCGCCCGAGCTGCGCGCCGTGGCCGGCTTCGGCACGATGGCCCTGATCGCCACCGCGCTGCTCTGCCTGCTGCCGGGCCGGCTGTGGATCGCCGCAACCGCGCCGGCCGGGCCGGAGGACTGCGGCTGTCCCGATCCCGGGGA
>JAEZHQ010000386.1 GCA_023416455.1 Pseudomonadota bacterium
GGCCTGCACTGGAACCGCGGCTTCGCGCGCCTGCTGGCCGGCGATTGCGCCGGCGGCTGGCCCGACATCGACTGGCGCCGCCACGACGGCCGGGCCGAACCGCCCTGGCGCGCCTTCGCCCAGCCGACCTGGCGGGGCGAGGACATCGCCGGGCGCACCATCCTGCTCCACGCCGAGCAGGGGCTCGGCGACACGCTTCAGTTCGTGCGCTACGCCCCGCTGGTGGCGGCGCGGGGCGCCCGCGTCCTGCTGGAGGTGCAGGCGCCGCTGCTTGCGCTGCTGGAAGGGCTGGAGGGGGTGGAGCGGGTCTTCGCCCGCGGCGCGCCGCTGCCGCCCTTCGACGTCGAATGCCCGCTGATGAGCCTGCCGCGCGCCTTCGGCACCGGCATCGACAGCGTCCCGGCCACGGTCCCCTACCTCGCCCCCGACCCCAAGCGGGTCGCCGCCTGGCGCGAACGGCTGGAGCGGAGCGGCGGGGCGGGGCCGGCGGTGGGGCTGGTGTGGGCCGGCAACCCGCGCTTTCCCGGCGACCGGCTGCGCTCGCCCCGGCTGGACGGGCTGCGCCCCCTGCTCGACGTGCCCGGGGTGCGCTTCTTCGGCCTCCAGGTGGGGCCGGGGCGCGCCGACCTGGAGCGCGTGCCGGTGCCGGACGGCTTTACGGATCTGGGGCCGGAGATCGGGGATTTCGCCGACACCGCGGCGATCATGGCGAGCCTCGACCTCGTGGTTTCGTCCTGCACCGGGCCGGCGCATCTGGCCGGCGCGCTCGGCGTGCCGCTGTGGGTGGCGCTGCCCTTCTCGCCGGACTGGCGCTGGCTGCTCGGCCGCGAGGACAGCCCGTGGTATCCGACCGCCCGCCTGTTCCGCCAGACGGCGGTCGGCGACTGGGCCGGTGTGGCGGCGCGGCTGGCCGGGGCGCTGGCGGCGTTGGCCGGCGGCTACCGCTTCAGGCCGTCGCCGTAGCGCGAGCAGTCGTAATCGTCGGTGCCCGGCTCGGCGCGGCCGCCGTTGGAGGTGTTGTAGCGCGGGTCGTCGCAGCGGCCGTTGCGGGCGTAGGACCCGTCCGCCGAACCGGAGCCGAACAGGCCGCCGCCGCTGCTGCCGAACAGGCCGCTGTTGCTCGACTGGTTGCAGGCGGCCAGGGCCAGGGGAAGGGCCAGCAGGGCGGCGAATCGCCAGGCGTTCGTCATGATCCGTTTCCTTCGCGAGAGACGTGGACATCGTCCATCCGTCTCTCCAACAGCGAAGGAGGGTGCGGCATTCCCACGCCGGCTGCGCGCCGGGCGGCCTATTCGACGGGCAGGAAGATCTTGCTCTCCGAGTCGATGGCCCAGAGGTCGCCGGTCTCCAGGTCGAACCACCAGCCGTGGATTTCCAGGCTGCCGGCTTCCACCAGATCGCGCACGAAGGGGAAGGTCAGCAGATTCTCCACCGAGGCGCGGACGGCGGCGCGCTCGACCATGTCGGGGAACTGGCGCAGCCGCTCGGCGTCGGCCCGGCGGCGCTCCTCGTCCTCGCCGGGAGCCGTGCCGGAGAGGTAGGGCTGGAGGGCGGCGTCGGCGATGGAGACCCAGGGCAGCAGGAAGTCGTTCTCGCCGGGATCGCCGGTGCGCAGGCGGATCAGCCCCTGGATGCCGCCGCAATGGGCATGGCCCAGCACGATGATGTGCCCGACGTGCAGCACGCGCACCGCGTATTCGATGGCGGCGGAGGTGCCGTGGTGGCTGCCGTCCGGACGGTAGGGGGGGACGAGGTTGGCGACGTTGCGGACCACGAACAGCTCGCCCGGCTCGGCCTGGGTCAGGAGCGCCGGATCGACCCGGCTGTCGGAGCAGCCGATCAGCATGACCTCCGGCTTCTGCCCCTCGGCCACGAGCTGGCGCATGCTCTCCGGCCGTCGTTCGTAATAGCGGGCGCGGAAGCCCTTGATGCCAGCCAGGAGCTGTCGGATGGGCTGTTTCCGTTCGGTGCTGGGCATCTTGCGGGCGTCCCTTCGTCGTGTCGGCGGGCCGGGGGGCCGGCCCCTCTGTCCGCCGGTTCGCCGGCCGGACCTGGATGCAAAGCGGTATAGCCGAGGGCGCCTCAGGTTTCCAGAATCTCCGGCTCTGCCGGCTCTCCCCAGCGGCGCACGATGCCGGCGTCGAGCCCGAACAGGTCGAGCGCCCGGCCGACCGCATGGTCGACCAGATCGTCCACCGTCCGCGGCCGGGCGTAGAAGGCGGGAACCGGCGGGGCCAGGACGGCGCCCATCTCGGCCAGACGCAGCATGGTGCGCAGATGGCCCAGATGGAGCGGCGTCTCGCGCACCATCAGGACCAGCGGCCGGCGCTCCTTCAGCGTCACGTCGGCGGCGCGCGTCAGCAGGGTGGAGGTCACGCCGCTGGCGATCTCGCTCATGCTGCGGACCGAGCAGGGGGCGACGATCATGCCGAGCGTGCGGAAGCTGCCGCTGGCGATGGCGGCGCCGATGTCGGACGCCGCGTAGGAGACGGCGGCGAGCGCCCGCACGTCGGCCGCCTTCAGGTCGGTCTCGTGCGCCAGCGTCACCTCGGCCGAGCGGCTGAGGACGAGGTGCGACTCGACGCCGATCCGGCGAAGGACGGCCAGCAGGCGGATGCCGAAGACGACGCCCGAGGCGCCGCTGATTCCCACGACGAGACGGGGTGGAACGGTCTGGGGAACGGTCATGGCCGTGATGTAGCGTGCGCCCGCCGGATCGTCCAGGGCCGGGCCGGGGCCGGCGCCTCGCAAGCACGCGAATGGTGCCCCGGACGGCGCGCCGTCATCGGTTCCCGCCGGCCGGCCTCCGGCGGCCGGGCGCTCAGCGCGCGCCCTCGCGCTCCGGATAGGACTCGTCGCCGTAACCGCCGGACGCTTCGTGCTCGTCGTCCTCGGCCGACCGCTCCTCGGGGGTGAGCGGGACGCCGCCGCGGCGGACGGCCAGGGCCAGCGCCTCCTCCAGCTCGCGCTGCGAGCACAGGCCGAGCAGCACCGGATTGCGCGGCTTGATGTTGGCGGCGTTCCAATGGCTGCGGTCGCGCACCGCCGCGATGGTCGGCTTGGTGGTGCCGATCAGCCGGCAGAGCTGCGCGTCGCTCAGCTCGGGGTGGTGCTTGATCAGCCACGCGATGGCGTCGGGCTTGTCGCCGCGCTTGGTGATCGGGGTGTAGCGCGGACCTTTGGACCGGGCGGCCGGCTGCGGCAGATCCGGGACCAGCAGCCTCAGCCGCAGATCCGGGTTGCGCTCGCACCGTTCGATCTCGGTCTTGGTCAGCTGGCCGTTGACCACCGGGTCCAGCCCGACCATGCCGACCGCCACCTCGCCGTCGGCGATGGCCTGGACCTCCAGGGAATGCAGGCCGCAAAATGCGGCGATCTGCTCGAAGGTCAAGGATGTGTTCTCGACCAGCCAGACGGCCGTCGCTTTCGGCATCAAGGGCAGTGCCATCATCCCTCCTGACAACTCCAACCCGACCGCGCCGGCTGGCGGGTGGCGCGATCGGTTCACTTTACCGGAAATTCCCGCGTTTCGTCCTCCATATAGGGCCGAAACCGGTTGATGTAAGCGTGGCAGGCAAGCGTGCTAAGTCAGGCGGCCGGGTTGCCGGCCGCCCATCCTCTGCTAACCTTCTCGGCAGGCTTTAGCAAGCCCGCGGCGCGTGCCGCACGCGAGAATGGAACAAAAAAGAGGGGAAGGGCTCGAATGCCGCGCCGCACCCGCAATCCGTTCGTGCTTTTATGGACCGTCGCGGCGCTTGCGGCAAGCCTTGCCGCGGGTTCCGCCGCGCCGGCGCGGGCGCAGATGACCGACCTCACCCTCATCGCCCCGGCGGCGCCGGGCGGCGGCTGGGACCAGACCGTCCGCGCCATGCGCGACGCGCTGGAGGAGGCCGGCCTGGCGCGCGGCGTCCAGGTGCAGAACATCGCCGGGGCCGGCGGCACGGTGGGGCTGGCGCAGTTCGTCACCGGCTTCCGGGCCAACCCGCGGGCGCTGATGGTGAGCGGCCTCGTCATGCTGGGAGCCGTCGAGACCACCCGGGCGCCGGTCACGCTGGACGAGGTGACGCCGATCGCCCGCCTGACCGGCGAGCACGAGGTCATCGTCGTGCCCGCCCAGTCCGGCATCCGCACGCTGGACGAGCTGCTGGAGCGCTTCCGGGCCGATCCCGGCTCGGTCAGCTGGGCCGGCGGCTCGGCGGGCGGGGCCGACCACATCATGGTCGCCCTGCTGGCCAGGGCGGTCGGGGTCGATCCCCGGCGCATCAACTACATCCCCTTCTCCGGCGGCGGCGAGGCGCTGGCGGCGCTGTTCGGCAACCATGTGACGGCGGGGGTGTCGGGCTGGGGCGAGTTCGCCGCGCCGGTGCGGGCGGGCCGGCTGCGCGCCCTGGCGGTCTCCGCGCCCAAGCGGGTGCCGGGGCTCGACGTCCCGACCCTGCGCGAGCAGGCGGTGAACCTGGAGCTGACCAACTGGCGCGGCGTCGTCGCCCCGCCGGGCATCACGCCCGAGGCCCGGCGGGAGCTGGCCGATGCGGTGGCCCGCATGGCCCGCAGCCCGGCCTGGCGGACGCAGGTCGAGGACCGCGGCTGGCTGGACCTCTACCAGGGCGCGGACGACTTCGCCGCCTTCCTGAAGGTGGACCGGGCCCGCGTCGAGGCGGTGCTGCGCGACGTCGGGCTGATTCCCTGAGCGGGCTTCTCCGGACCGGGCCGCCCATGGCCCGGCCCGGCCGGCTCAGGGCTCCAGGGTCAGCACGATCTTGCCGATGTGCGCGCTGGACTCCATGAGGCGGTGGGCCTCGGCCGCCTCTTCCAGAGGGAAGGTCCGGTGGATGACCGGGCGGACGCTGCCGGCCTCCAGCAGCGGCCAGACCGCCTCGCGCACCGCCCGGGCGATGCGGCCCTTCTCCTCCACCGGGCGGGCGCGCAGGG
>JAEZHQ010000387.1 GCA_023416455.1 Pseudomonadota bacterium
CGCCGCCGCAGCCCCGGCGACCGGCTTCGCCGACTGGCTGGCCGCCGGCGGGCGGCCCGGTCCGCTGCCCGACGGCGGCGGCGAGACCGACACCGCCGTCCTGCTGTTCACGTCTGGAACGACGGGCGATCCCAAGGGTGTGGAACTTTCCCATGGGGCGCTCGTCCGCTCCGCCCGCCTTCTCGCGGCGGCCGGGGGGCTGGGGACGGAGGACCGGCTGTTGAGCGTCGCCGAATTCCACACCGTCAGCGGGCTGCGCAACCCGCTGGTCGTCGCTGCCGCCGTCGGGGCCGCCGCGGTGCTGCCCCGTGCGGCCGAACGGCACCACCCGCCGGCCCTGGCCGGCTGTTGCGCGCGGGAGCGTGTGACGGTGCTCTGCGCCGTCCCGTCCACCCTGAAGGCGCTGGCCGCGGCGGACGGCGGGGTGGCGGCGGAGTCCCTCGCCCCGCTGCGCCTCGTCCTGTCCACCGGCGCCGACCTGCCGCCGGCCACGGTGGAGCGGCTGCGCGCCCGCACCGCGGCGCCGGTGATCACCTATTACGGCCTGACCGAGACCGGCGGGGTCTGCACGCTGGGGCCGGCCGGGACGGCGGACGGCGCCATCGGCCGTCCGGCCGGGGCGGTGGTGCAGATCGTGGATCCCGACGGCACGCCGCTTCCCCCGGGGGAGGTGGGCGAGCTGCGCGTCTACACCGCCAACCGCATGACCCGGCACCACCGCCGTCCCGACCTTGACGCCCGGCGCCTGCGCGGCGGCTGGGTCCACACCGGCGACCTCGCGCGCCGCCGCGAGGATGGGACCATCCTGCTGATCGGCCGGAGCCGCGACCTGCTGAAGACCGCGCGCGGCGACCTGCTGCACCTGTCGGAGATCGAGCGGCTGCTGGAGCGCGACCCGGCGGTGGTCGAGGCCGCGGCCTGCGCGGTGCGCGACGAGGCCGGCGACGAGCGTGCGCTGGCCTTTGTCCGGCTGGCCGGGACGGCAGACCCGGCGGTGGTGGTCGAACGGCTGAAGCGGCGGGCGCTGGCCTGGCTGGGGCACCGGGCGGCGCCGCTGGACATCCGGGTCCGCGCCCGTTTCCCGCGCGCCGCCAACGGCAAGCTGCGGCGCCACGCGCTGCTGGAGGAGGAGCCGGACGGCCATGGGCGAGCCTGAGGGGATGGGGCGGAGCAAGGAAGGCGGGGACAGCGGCGGGCGGTCGGCGCAACGGCGGCCGTCCCGCCGGCTCCGCATCGCCCTGCTGTGCGCCATCCCGGCGCTGCTCCTGGCCGGCGCGGCGGGGGCCTTCTGGACCGGCTACCGGCTCTATGACCAGCCCTTCCTGTGGTTCAACCAGAACCGCATCGCCGCCACCGCCGACCGGGCGGCCCGCTGGCCGGAGGCGGCCACCGTGGTGGCGCTCGGCGGCACCCCGCTGCGTCACGCCACGCTGGACGAGGCCGCCATGTCCGGCCTCGCCGCCCGGCACGGGATCGCCGGCCTGCACTTCCTGCGCATCGTCCACGACCAAGCCGAGTTCGCCGATTTCGAGCCGATGCTCGACGCCATCCTGCGTCTCGCACCGGACGTGCTCCTGCTCGACCTCGACCTCCTGTTCACCGAGCGGCGGACGCTCGTGGAGGTCCGCCGCTACGCGGCCACCCTGGCCGGCACGCTCCGCAACGGCACCGCCTACCGAAGCGACCAGATCGCCCTCCAATACGGCAAGGCGTGCCGGCCGGCCGCCGCCGGCCCCGCCGCCTCGGACGCCAAGGAGGCGGAGTCGTTCGACCGCCAGGCCGTGGCGTGGCGCGACCGCGTCCGCTTCACCCCTGACCCGCCGGCCTTCGAGCGGGTGCGCCGATTCGCCGACCGGGCGCGGGCCGCCGGCGCACGGGTGGTCCTGCTGCACCTGCACCGCCCGCCGGCCCTTGAGGAGCGGCTCCACGGCCCCGGCGGCTATCCGCCGGCGGCTCTGGCACGGCTCGACGGCGCGCGCGGCCTGCCGGTCTGGCGCTTCCCCGACGGACTGCGCCGGGCGGCGCACCACTGCGCCGACGGGACGCTGGGCGCCGAGGGCCGCCGGGCCTATTCGGAATGGCTGGCCTCCGGCATCGCCGAACTCCTGCGCCGGCCGCCGGTGGAGGAGGCCGCCCTGCCCCCGGGCCGGCCCTGATTCCTGCGCAGCTCGACAGGTTCCGGACCGTCATCGCCGCCTTTGACCGTCCGCAAGGGCACCGGATGGTGTTCGACCTGTCGGGGTTGGATTTCGTCGACTCCTCCGGGCTCGGCATGTTCATCATCGCCCGCGACACCGCCCGAACCCGGAAACCGGCCTTCGCCATGCGCGGCTCCCGTGGCGAGGTGGGCCGGCTGATGGCCATCGCCCGCTTCCACCGGACGCTCGGCATCGCGGGTTGATGCTGCCTCCCTAGGGCCACGGAGGAGTGCGGCGGAGGAGGAGCGGGGCGAGGGTCGGGTGCTGCGGCGGCAAGGATGTCAACCACGCCGATCGTCAACGCGACATGATGCCGCAATGATCGCGCTGGACAATCCGGCCGCCGGATTTTATCGGTGGGCCTATCTCCACATTTGAAATGTGGGCATTCCGCCATGCGAGTCGAGAAACAGGAGACGGAACGGATATGGCATCGATCATGATCAAGAAGGCCGGCGAGGGCCTGATCTCCCAGGCGCATCGCAACGCCGACGTCGGCCCGACGAGCGGCAGCTCGGTCGTCTACGAGATTCAGAACGTGCCCGCGGGCGTGTCCGTCGACGACGTCATCGCCGCCTTCAAGACCTTCACGCCCTCGGACAAGAAGTACGAGTACAACTGGTCCGACCTCGCCAAGTGAGCGGAGGCCGGTGACGCGGCGGTCCGGCCGCTTCCCCGGGGCGCGCCGGGGAGCGGCCGGCCCCGCCGCGCCCCCTCAGGCCGACTTCGGGAAGCGCTCGATCCAGCGCTCCAGCTCGGCCACATGCTCGGCCTCCTCGGCCGCGAACTCCTCCGCCATCATGCGGACCTCGGCGTCGGTCGTGGTCCTGGCCACCTCCGCGTAGAAGGCGTGGCCGCGCTTCTCGCTGTCGAGCGCCAGCTCCAGCGCGTACTCCACCGTCATCAGATAGTGCGAGCCCTCCATGGAGGCGGCCTCCGGGCTTTCGCCGTCGGGCCACTGGAACTCGTCCGCGGCCAGCGCCGGCAACTGGCGGAAGCCCGAGCGCTTGCGCGCCTCGGCCAGATGGAGGCGCGAGAACTCGGCCATCCGGCCGAAGAAGGCCGCCACGTCCTGGTTGCCGTAGGTCTTCATGGCCTCCGACAGGTCGGTGAAGCGGTTCGCGGCGTCCTCTTCCAGGGCGCAGGCATGGGCGAGGAACAGGGCGGGGTCGTGGATGCTGGGCATTGGGGCCTGAACGTCCTTACTCACAAAAAAGATAGGGTCTTTCGTACCATAGCGGCTCCCCGCCGGGGAATCGTGCGGCGATCGCCGCCGGGGAAAGGGTGCGACAATTTGGCGCATATGGGGGTCGCCGGCCGCCCCCGCCGGGGAAGGCTTGACCGCCGGCCCCGCGACCGCCAAGAACCAGACCTCCCCGGGACCCGATCCGCCAGCCGCCGACGCCGAGCATGCCCCTGCCCCCCCTTCCCATCGACCCCGTCCTGCCGGCCCTGCTGGAGGCGCTGGAGACGCGCGGGACCGCCGTGCTGCAAGCGCCGCCGGGGGCGGGCAAGACCACGCGGGTGCCGCTGGCCCTGCTCGACCGGCCCTGGCTCGCCGGCCGCAAGGTCGTCGTGCTGGAGCCGCGGCGGCTGGCCGCCCGCGCCGCCGCCCGCCGCATGGCGGCGATGCTGGGGGAGGCGGTGGGCGAAACCGTGGGCTACCGCGTCCGCCTGGACAGCCGGGTCGGGCCGGCGACCCGCGTCGAGGTGGTGACCGACGGCCTGTTCCTGCGCCAGCTCCAGGAGGATCCCGAGCTGCCCGGCGTGGGCGCGGTGCTGTTCGACGAGTTCCACGAGCGCGGCCTGGACGCCGACCTCGCGCTCGCCCTGGTGCAGGAGACGCGGGAGGCGCTGCGCGACGACCTGCGGCTGGTGGTGATGTCGGCGACGCTGGACGGGGCGCCGGTGGCGGCCCTGCTCGGCGGCGCCCCCATGGTCACCAGCGAGGGGCGCGCCTTTCCGGTGGAGACCCGCCATCTCGACGCCCCGGCGCCCGGCACCCGCATCGAGGAGGCGGTGGTCGCCGCGCTCCGCCGCGCCCTGCGGGAGGAGAGCGGCAACGCCCTGGTCTTCCTGCCCGGCGCCGGCGAGATCCGCCGCGCCCAGAGCCTCCTGGAGCAGGACGGCCCCGGTCCCGGCCTGCTCGTCGCACCGCTCTACGGCGACCTTGCCCCCGAGGCCCAGGACCGCGCCATCGCCCCCAGCCCGCCCGGCCTGCGCAAGGTCGTGCTGGCCACCCCCATCGCCGAGACCAGCCTGACCATCGAGGGCATCCGCATCGTCGTGGACGGCGGCCTGATGCGGGTGCCGCGCTTCGACCCGCGCAGCGGCATGACGCGGCTGGTCACGGTCAAGGTGTCGCAGGCGTCGGCCGAGCAGCGGCGTGGCCGCGCCGGCCGGCTGGAGCCCGGGGTCTGCTACCGCCTGTGGCCGGAGGCGGCGCACCGGGCGCTCGCCCCCTTCACCGCCCCGGAGATCCTCGACGCCGACCTCGCGCCCCTGGCGCTGGAGCTGGCGGTGTGGGGCGTCGCCGACCCGGCGGCGCTGTCCTGGCTCGACCCGCCGCCGGCCGCCGCCCTGGCGCAGGTCCGCGAGCTGCTGGGCGAGCTGGGCGCGCTGGACGGGGACGGGCGGATCACCGCGCACGGCCGCCGCATGGCCGGCTTCGGCGTCCACCCGCGGCTCGCCCACATGATGCTGAAGGGCAAGGCGCTGGGGC
>JAEZHQ010000412.1 GCA_023416455.1 Pseudomonadota bacterium
CAGCGGCGGCACGCCCTCCGACCTCGGCCGCGACGCCCGCGACGGCTTCCTCGGCCTGATGAAGACGTGCGCCAAGCTCGGCATCGCCTTTTGGGACGTCCTCGGCCATCGCCTCGGCGTTCCCGAAGGCCCGTACGTCGAGTGCCTGCCGGACATCATTCGCCAGCGCGCCGCTTAAGCCTGAGCGCCCGGACTTTTGCCCCTGTTACCGCGATCCATGCTATCGCATTGATCTGCCAGGCTTTACCGGCGGCGCTCCGTGTCCATGCGCCGCCGGTATGGCTGGCGTGAATGGGCCGTCACCGAGATGAGGGCAGGAGATTGCAGGCGGCGGACACGGCCGCGGCGCGGCGTGTCCCGATCCACCCCGTAAGCAGGATCAACGGGGCAAGAAAGATGCCGCCGCCCGGGCGGGGCCGCCAGGGGTCAGAATTCGTCCTTGCGGCGGCGGATTTCGGCGAAGACCGCCACCGGGTCGGCCCCGGCCAGGCCGACCGCCGCCTGCACCGCGGGCTGGTCGGCGCGCAGGAAGGGGTTGGTCAGCCGCTCCTCCGCGATGGTGGTGGGGATGGTCGGCTCGCCGCGGCCGCGGGCGGCGGCGACCGCCTCGGCGCGGGCGCGCAGCGCGTCGTTTCCGGGGTCGACGGTGACCGCGAAGCGGGCGTTGGACAGGGTGTATTCGTGGCCGCAATAGACGCGGGTGTGGCCGGGCAGCGCCCGCAGCTTGCACAGCGAGTCCCACATCTGCGCCGGCGTGCCCTCGAACAGCCGGCCGCAGCCGAGCGCGAACAGCGTGTCGCCGCAGAAGACCGCCCCGGCCTCGGGGAACCAGAAGGCGATGTGGCCGGCGGTGTGGCCGGGGATGAAAAGCACGCACGCGGTTTGCGATCCGAAGGAAAGGCTCTCGCCTTCGTCCAGCAGCGTCTCCATATCCGGGATGCGGGCCGCGTCGGCGCGGGCGCCGGCGATCACCGCGCCGTAGCGCGCCTTCAGCGCGCGGTTGCCGCCGACGTGGTCGTTGTGGTGGTGGGTGTTGAGGATGTGGGTCAGGCTCCAGCCGCGCCGGTCCAGCTCCGCCGCGACCGGGCCGGCGTCGCCGGGGTCGACGGCGCCGACGGCGCCGGTTGCCGGATCGCGCAGGAGATAGATGTAATTGTCGGCGAAAGCCGGAACGAGGTGAATCTCCATGGCCGGGGCCTCTCCCGCAAGAAAGCGTGATAACGTCGGATGACCATGTACACCGATATCGTCGACCTCCGGGAGTTCTACGAGTCCAGCCTGGGCCAGGTGGCGCGGCGGATGATCCGCCGCCGCATCCGGACGATCTGGCCGGACGTGCGCGGCCAGATCCTGCTGGGCGTCGGCTACACCACCCCCTATCTGCGCCCCTTCCGCGACGAGGCGGAGCGCGTCGTCTCGATCATGCCGGCCAGCCAGGGCGTGGCCTTCTGGCCGCCCGAGGGGCCGGGGCTGGTGGCCCTGGGCGACGAGGCGGACCTGCCGTTCGGCGACATGACGGTCGACCGCGTGCTTCTCGTCCACGGGCTGGAGGGCACCGAGCAGCTGCGCCCGATGATGCGGGAGATCTGGCGCGTGCTGGCCGGCGGCGGGCGGGTGCTGGTGATCGTGCCGAACCGGCGCGGCCTGTGGGCGCGGGCCGACTGGACGCCCTTCGGCCACGGCTTTCCCTATTCGGCCTCGCAGCTCAAGCAGGTGCTGCGCGACACCATGTTCGTGCCGGAACGCACCGGCCATGCCCTGTTCATCCCGCCCCTGCGCTCGCGCTTCCTGCTCAAGACCGCGCCGGCCTGGGAGGAGGTGGGCGGGCGCTGGTTCAAGGCATTCGCCGGGGTCACCATGATCGAGGCGTCCAAGCAGATCTTCGCCGGCGTGTCGCGCAAGGCGCAGCCGGCCAAGCGCCGGCTGATGGTCCCGCTCTCCGGTGGCGCCGCCCCCGCCCGGCGCCCGGCGGGGTCGGGTGCCTGGCGGGTGTCCGAGGAGCCCTGATGCCGCTTCCGTAAGACCGGGGCGGGGAAGGGAGGCACCGGTCCTTCGAAGCGGCACCGCGGCACAGCCTCGAATCGGCGCCGCTTCATCCGGCCCGCGGTCCGGCCGCTCATCCCCGCATCTGGCGCAGCACCTCGCCGACCTGCCCGTTGAGACCGCCCACCCGCGCGGTCAGCGTCTGCGCCAGCGTGCTCAACGAATCGAGCGTCTGGGAGACGCCGCCGACGGTCTGCTCGGCGCTTCCGATGCTGCGCCCGGCGGTTGCGGCGTCCTGGCGGGAGCGGTCGAGGGTGCGCGACACCTCGGTGGTCAGGCCGGCCTGTTCGTCGATGGCCGCCCCCACCGTGTCGTTGATGGTCTGGATCGAGCCGATGGTGGCGTGGATGCGGCCGAGCGCCTCGTCCACCGCGGCGGTCTCGCGTTGCAGGTTGGCGACCTGGTCGGCGATCTGCTTGGTGGCGTCGGCGGTCTGGCGGGACAGCGCCTTCACCTCGTTGGCGACGACGGCGAAGCCCCGGCCGGCCTCGCCGGCGCGGGCCGCCTCGATGGTGGCGTTGAGCGCCAGCAGGTTGGTCTGGCTGGCGATGGCGTTGATCAGCTTGACGACGCTGGCGATCTGTTCCGCCGCCGCGCGCAGCGAGGTCATGACCGTGGTGGCGCGGTCGGAATCGACCGCCGCCGCCTGGCTGATCTCGCGCGCCTTGGCGGTGTCGCCGGAGATGCGCTGGGCGGTGGTGGTGAGCCGGTCGATCACGCTGGCGATGCCGCCGACCGACTGGTCGACGGCGCGCGCGGCGGCCGCCGCCTCGCCGGCCTGGTGCAGGCAGTCGCCGTTGGCGCGCTTGACGCTGCCGACCGCCTCGTCGAGCTTGCGGCCGATCTCCGCCGCTTCCGTTGCCAGCCCGCCGATGTCGCGCTCCAGCCGGTCGGACAGCTCGCGCAGCAGCCGGCTGCGCTGGGCCTCCGCCAGCTCGGCCCGGATGATGGAGATTGCCCAGTGGCGGGCGATGCGGGCGTAGCGGCGGGCCTGCTCCAGCGGCGCGGCGACGCCGAGCGAGGCGATGCGCCGCCCGTCGACGTCGATGCCGACGTTGTAGCCCTCGCGCATGGTGGCGGAGGAGCGTGCCGCCTCCTCCTTGGTCACCGCGCGCTCCTCGCAGCGCCCGGCCATGATCTCGGCGGCGATGGCGTGCGTGTTGCCGACCCGCTCCCGGGCGGTCGAGGCGATGATGGTGCCGCCCTTGGCCATGAAGGACACGGTCGCGTCCAGTTCACGGCCGATGTGGTCGCAAATCTCCTGGGCGACGCTGGCGCTGAGTTCCAAAGCTCGTTCTCCGGGTCCGGTGGGTTCGACCGCTGTTGTCCGGCCATACAATCCGCACAGCATAGCAATGCGGCGTTAACGGGTGGTTGAGGCCGTCGCTCCGCTCAGGGCTTCCCGCGCAGCGTCGGTGCGCCAGCCGCGTAGTCGAAGGGCGGCGCCTTGGCAAGGTCGGCGTCGTCGAGGTTGAGCGTCGCCCCCGCCCGCTCCGCCCCGGCGCCGTCCAGCCGCAGCGTGCTCGCGGGCACCGACACCAGCCGCTCGCCGGTCCCTCCGGCCGTGGCGAGCACGACCCGCTCGATCCGGCCCTCCGGGCCGGTCAGCGTGAAGTCGCGGATCTCGCCCCAGGGCCGGCCGCTGCGGGTCCGCACCTCGGTGCCGATCAGGGTCTGGGCGGCGGCGGCGGTGAGGGGACGGGCGCCGGGTTCCACGGGCGGGGCAGCCCGCTGCAATTCGTCCGACGGGGCCGAGCCGCTGATCCCCGAGGGCGAGGCGGTCGGCTCGGTGGCCGGCTGGTCCTCGGGGCGCGGCGCCGTCATCAGGGGCGCCTGGGCGGCGGCCGGCGGTGCGGCCGGCTGTTCGGGCGGTGCGGTCTGGCCGAGGGCCGCCGTGGCCATCAGGAGGATGGCGGCCGGTGCGGCGAGGGCGGCGGCGATGGGCATGGGCGAAGCTCCCGTTGCGAGGATCCTGCCCTTCAAACACCGCAAAAGGGGGGTGGGTTGCGGCCATCGCCCGTTCAGCCCCGGCGCAACAGGAAGACGCCCTGTTCGCCCAGGAGGTTGGCGAGGCCGGAATGGGCTTGGCCGGTGATCCGGCCGGCACGGTCCAGGATCATGCAGCGCTCGATGCGCATGCCCATCTCCTCGGTCAGCGCGACGAAGTCCTTGATCGTGCAGAGATGGATGTTGGGGGTTTCCCACCACTGGTAGCCCAGCGTCTCGGTCACCGGCATGCGCCCGGTCACCAGGAGCTGGAGGCGGATGCGCCAGTAGCCGAAGTTGGGCACCGACACGATGGCGCGCCGGCCGATGCGCGCCAGGTTCTCCAGGACGGCGCGCGGCTCCCGCATGGCCTGGAGCGTCTGGCCGAGGATGACGTAGTCGAAGGCGTCGGCCGGATAATCCTTGAGGTCGGTCTCGGCGTCGCCCTGGATGACCGGGAGACCCTGGGCCACGCACCGGTGGACGCCGTCCATGCTGAGTTCGATGCCGCGGCCGTCCACCCCCTTGCTGCGGGCGAGGAAGCCGAGGAGCGCGCCGTCGCCGCAGCCGACGTCGAGGACGCGGCTGCCCGGCTCGACCAGATCGGCGATCAGCTTCAGGTCGAGCCGGATGCCGCCGGCGCTGCCGGTGCGGACAGGGGCGGTGCCGTCGTCGCGGGGATTCATCGCGGGTTCGTGTCGGGCTCGTGGAGGGGGGCTGGTGTCGGCGGGGACGGGTCAGCGGGCGGGTCAGCGGGCGGGGCGGTGGGCGGCCAGGCCGCGCTGTTCGGCGCAGCCGTCCAGGAAGCCGCGGATCACCTGGTGGAACTCCGGCTCGTCCAGCAGGAAGGCGTCGTGTCCCTTGTCGGTCCGCACCTCGACGAAGCTGACGTTGGCGGCCACCGCGTTCAGCGCGTGCACGATGGCCCGCGATTCCGAGGTCGGGAACAGCCAGTCGCTGGAGAAGCTGGCCAGGCAGAAGCGCACGGGCGTGCCGCGCCCGTCCTTGCGGAAGGCGTTGGACAGCGCCCCGCCATGGTCGGCGGCGAGGTCGAAATAGTCCATCGCGCGGGTGATGTAGAGATAGGAGTTGGCATCGAACCGTTCGACGAAGCTGATACCCTGGTGGCGCAGGTAGCTCTCCACCTGGAAGTCGGCGTCGAAGCCGTAGGTGACGGACTGGCGGTTTTGCAGGTTGCGCCCGAACTTGCGGTGCAGGGCCGGTTCCGACAGGTAGGTGATGTGGGCGGCCATGCGCGCCACCGCCAGCCCGCGGTGCGGGCGTCTGCCTTCCAGCAGGTAGTTGCCGCCGCACCAGTCCGGATCGGCCATGATGGCCTGGCGGCCGACCTCGTGGAAGGCGATGTTCTGCGCCGAATGGCGCGCCGCCGTGGCGATGGGCACCGCCGCGAACACCGATTCCGGGTAGGCGGCCGCCCATTGCAGGACCTGCATGCCGCCCATGGAGCCGCCGATGACGCCGAACAGCCGCTCGATCCCCAGCCGCTCCACCAGCCGCTTTTGCGCGCGCACCATGTCGGCGATGGTGATGACGGGGAAGGACAGGCCGTAGGGCCGGCCGGTCGCCGGGTCGGTCTCCTTCGGGCCGCTGCTCCCCATGCAGCCGCCGATCACGTTGGAGCAGATGACGAAATAGCGGTCGGTGTCGACCGGCCGGCCGGGGCCGACCAGCATCTCCCACCAGCCGGGCTTGCCGGTCACGGGGTGCCGCTCGACCACGAACTGGTCGCCGGTCAGCGCGTGGCAGACCAGGATGGCGTTGGAGCGGTCGGCGTTCAGCGTGCCGTAGGTCTGGAAGGCGATCTCGAAGGGACCCAGCTCGGCTCCGCTGTCGAGGCGCAACGGCCGGTCGAGGCCGAGCGTCGCCCGGTGGCCGGGAAGGGCCGTGGCGGAGCTGAACGGGCGGGGCGGCGACCCAGCGTCGGCCGGTGCGACGACGGAGGGGTTCGGCGCGGACATGACGGTGTGCGGGGCCTCCGGGGGCAGGGGTCCGTATAGCTAGGGAGCAAGGCTCGGAGGTGTCAACGTTTTCTTTGATTTTAGGAAGGCTGCGGACTACTACTATTCGGCTCTTGATCCAATGGTCCCGACGTCCAATGCCCGCCGCCAAGTCTCCGCTCGATGATCTGCGCCGCGAGATCGACCACATCGACGACGCGATCCACGACCTGCTGATGCGTCGCGCGGCGGTGGCCGAGCGCATCGGTGCCGCCAAGGGGCAGGCGGAGGGGCCGCCCATCTACCTGCGCCCCGCGCGCGAGGCGGTGATCCTGCGCCGCCTGATGGCACGGCACGCCGGCTCCTTTCCCGCTCCGGTGGTGGTGCGCATCTGGCGCGAGATGATCACCGCGCTGACCCGCCTGCAAGGCCCCTTCGCGGTCGCCGTCTACGCGCCGGAGGACCGGCGCGGCTTCTGGGACGTGGCGCGCGACCATTACGGCAGCTTCGTCTCCATGACCGCCGTCAACAGCCCGGTCGCCGCCATCCGCGCGGTGTCGGAAGGCACGGCGACGGTCGCCGTCGTGCCCTACCCGGCGGAAGACGACGCCGATCCGTGGTGGCGCTTCCTGGTCTCCTCCGAGGCGCATATGCCGCGGGTGGTGGCGCGCCTGCCCTTCGGCGGGCGCGGCAACGGCCGCGGCGAGAACCGCGACGCCCTCGCCCTCGCGCTCGTCCCGCACGAGCCGACCGGCGACGACCGCACGCTGATCAGCGTCGAGCTGGGTCAGGATCTGAGCCGGGGCCGCCTGAAGGACCATCTGGAATCCTGCGGCCTGCCGCCGACCGGCTTCTGCACCTGGCACGCCAGGGACCCGTCGGGTCCGTCCATCCATCTGGTGGAGATCGCCGACTTCGTCGATCATGCCGACCCGCGCCTGTCCGGCCTCGTCGAGCGGCTGGGCGAGATCCCGGTGCGGGTCAACAGCGTCGGCGGCTACGCCGTCCCGCTTCCCTTCTCCCACGACCCCCGCAAGGTCTGACCCGTCATGGCCCAGTCGAACGGCCCGGCACCGCGTCCGGGGATTCTCGATATCGCCCCCTATGTCGGTGGCGAGCACGCCGGGCACATCCGCCTGGCTTCCAACGAAGGCGCGCTCGGCCCCAGCCCGCGCGCCGTGGCGGCCTATCAGGACGCTGCCGCCACGCTGCACCGTTACCCCGACGGCGGCTCGGCCGCCCTGCGCGAGGCCATCGCCGGGCGCTTCGGCCTGGACGCCGCGCGCATCGTCTGCGGCGCCGGCTCCGACGAGCTGATCAGCCTGCTCATCCGCGCCTACGCCGGACCCGGCGACGAGGTGCTCTATTCGCAGCACGGCTTCCTGATGTACCCGATCGGCGCCCGTTCGGTCGGCGCCACGCCGGTGACCGCCCCGGAAACCGACCTCACCACCGACGTCGACGCCCTGCTCGCGCGCGTCACCCCGCGGACCCGGATGGTCTTCGTCGCCAACCCGAACAACCCGACGGGCACCTTCATCACCGCCGCGGAGATGGCCCGCCTGCACGCCGGCCTGCCGGCCAACGTGCTGCTGGTGATCGATTCCGCCTACGCCGAATACATGAACCGCAACGACTATTCGGCCGGGCAGGAGCTGGTGGACCGCCATCCCAACGTGGTGATGACCCGCACCTTCTCGAAGATCTTCGCGCTCGGCTCGCTGCGCCTGGGCTGGGCCTATTGCCCGGCGGCGGTGGCCGACGTGCTGAACCGCGTGCGCGGTCCCTTCAACGTGTCGACGGCGGCCCAGGCGGCCGGCGTCGCGGCGGTGCAGGACACCGAGTTCCTGGAGCGCTCGCGCGCCCACAACGAGCAGTGGCGGGCGTGGTTCGCGGCGGAGGCGCGGTCCCTCGGCCTGACCGTCCATCCCAGCGTCGCCAACTTCGTCCTGGTCGATTTCGCCGGCCAGGCGCCCGGCAGGGACGACGCCGAGGCGGCCCGCCAGTTCCTGAAGGGGCGCGGCATCCTGGTCCGCCAGATGCCGGCCTACGGCCTGCCGAGCTGCCTGCGCGTCACCATCGGCACGGAGGCCGAGATGCGGGCGGTGGCGGCGGCGTTGAAGGACTTCCTGGCGGCCTGATCGGGGCCGGCGCATCAACAGGCAGTCCGGCTCTGATGCCGGCTGGACCCGGCCGTCCCGCGGCGCGGCAAACTTTTGCTTGGTCCGGCCGCGCCTTGGTGCTTTAAAGCGGGGCGCTTCGAAGCGGGGCGCCCCGCACTCCATTTTGCCGCTGGTAGTCATCATGAGCGATTCCGCCGCCCCCCTGTTCGACCGTGTCGCCATCGTCGGCATCGGCCTGATCGGCTCCTCCCTGGCGCGGGCGCTGGCGGAGTATGGGGTGGCGCGGCATGTCGTCTGCGCCGACCGCGATCCCGACGTCTGCGCCCGCGCAATGGCGCTCGGCATCGTGGAGCGGGCGACCACCGACCTTGCGGAGGCCCTGGACGGCGCCGGCCTCGTGGTCCTGGCGACCCCAGTCGGCAGCTTCGCCGAGGTCGGCGAACGCATCGGCCCGCACCTGCGCCCCGGCACCGTCGTGACCGACGTCGGCTCGGTGAAGCAGGCGGTGCTGCGCGACGTCGGGCCGCACATCCCGGACGGCGTGCACCTCATCCCCGGCCACCCGGTGGCCGGCACCGAGCATTCCGGCCCCGAGGCCGGCTTCGCCACCCTGTTCCAGGGGCGCTGGTGCATCCTCACCCCGCCGCCCGGCGCCAGCGAGGCGGCCGTGGAGGCGGTGGCCGCGCTGTGGCGCCGGGTCGGCTCGACGGTGGAGATCATGGACGCCAACCACCATGACCGGGTGCTCGCCATCACCTCGCACCTGCCGCACCTGATCGCCTACACCATCGTCGGCACCGCCTCCGACCTGGAGGAGGACACCAAGTCGGAGGTCATCAAGTTCTCGGCCGGCGGCTTCCGCGACTTCACCCGCATCGCCGCCAGCGACCCCGTGATGTGGCGCGACGTCTTCCTCAACAACCGCGAGGCGGTCCTGGAGATCCTCCAGCGCTTCACCGAGGATCTGACCGCGCTCCAGCGCGCCATCCGCTGGGGCGAGGGCGAGCAGCTCCAGGAGCATTTCACCAAGACCCGGACCATCCGCCGCGGCATCATCGACGCCCGGCAGGCATGAGCCTCACCAGGTGACCGGCGGCAGGGCGGCGATCTTCAGCGGCCCGAGATAGAGGCTGCGGTCCTGCACGGTGAGCGGCGCGGTGAGGACCGGCTCGCCGCCGGGCTCCACCGGACGGGCCAGCATGGCCAGCATGGTGCGGGCGAGCGTCAGCTCGGCGGGACGCAGCCGGCCCTGGAGGACGCCCAGGACGGCCTGGGCGCCGCGCAGCTCGGCGGTCAGCGCCGCCTGGGGCTGGAGCTGGCGGTCCAGCGCCAGCGTGCCGCTCATCGCCAGCTTCAGCGGCCCCCAGTCGAGCGTCAGGCGCTCCAGCTCCACGGTGCCGCCGTCGCGGCTCCAGGCCGACAGGCTGGCGGGCTCCGGCCGCGGCGGCGGGCCGAGGACGCGCGCCGACAGCTGTGCGCTGCGCACCAGCCGGCCGAGCGGCTGGCCGCCACCGCTGTCGGCGGGGAGGGCGCCCTCGGGAAGGCTGACGCCGCTGGCGGCGAGCGCGAGCGTCAGGCCGGTGTCGGTGTGGGCGGCCGGCGGCTCGGCCGGCTGGCTGGCGGCCACGTTCAGCGCCGCGACGGGAACCGGCGGGCCGTCGGAGCGGGCCGTGAGGTCGGCGAAGCCCAGCCGCAGCTCCACCGGCTGGCCGGCCAGCGTCAGGCGCAAACTCCCCCGTCCGCCGCCGCGGGCGGTCAGCTCCAGCGGGGGCTGGCCCGCCGGCACCAGCAACAGGCGCTGCTCGCCGGGCAAATCCAGGTCGATGCGGGTGTGGTTCCAGGGCGGCGCCTCGGCCAGCAGGCGGGTCGCCGTCCATTCCACGCCGCGGGTGGCGAGGTGCGGCGCCTCCAGCGTCGCGCGCAGCCGGAACGGGTAGCCGTCCACCGTCAGGCCGCGGTGCTCGACCAGGGCGCCTTCCGCCCGCCGCGCCTCGATCCAGGCCAGCGTGCCGCGCTCCACGGCGGACGCCGCCTGCCACCACCAGGCCGAGTAGGCGGCGGCCAGCGCCGGCAGGGCCAGTCCGGCGACGGAGAGGAGCTTTCGAAGGCGCATCTGTGGCATTTCCGCTGCGGGGCACCCACCTTATAGCGGGCCATCCGGCACCATGCTAGGATTCCGCCGCCGGCGCCCGTTCCGCCCCTTTCCCGTTTCGACACCGTTTCGATTGGGACATGCTTCTCGACGCGCACTCTCCCACGGCCGAGGGGCCGGCTTCGGATGCCGCCCGCGGGCCGGCGCCAACTCCGGCCGGCCACTGGGCCGGGGACATCCCCGTCACCCCCGGCGCCGACCTCTGGGTCTTCGCCTACGGTTCGCTGATGTGGGATCCGGGCTTTGCCTTCCTGGAACGCCGGCCGGCGCTGCTCGGCGGCTATCACCGGCGCTTCTGCGTCGCCTCCCACCGCTACCGCGGCACGCCCGAGCGGCCGGGGCTGGTGCTCGGCCTCGACCGCGGCGGCTCCTGCCGCGGCCTTGCCTACCGCGTCGCCGCCGACCGTGTGCCGGCGACGCTGGACTATCTGTGGGACCGGGAGATGCTGAACCGCGTCTACCGCCCGGCCGTCCTGCCGGTGCGCCTGTGCGACGGCGGCGGCCGGGTCACCGCCTGCACCTTCGTGGTGGACCGCCGGCACGGCCAGTATTGCGGCGGCCTGGACGAGGCCGTGGTGGTGGAGCGCATCGCCGGCTGCTGTGGCGAGCGCGGGCCGAACCTCGACTATCTGGTCAACACCGCGACCCACCTGGAAGAGCTGGGCGTCCGCGACGAACGGCTGTTCCGCCTGCACGACGCCGTGCGCGCGCGCCTGGCTGTGCCGGCCGGCGGCTGACGGAAGGGGCGGCCGGGCGGCCATGGACCGGGGGCGCCGGGGCGTCACCGCCGCCGCCTCCGCGGGGCAGCGGGCGCCCGCCGTTCGCGCCGCGCTGGCGGCGGCGCCGCGCCATCCCATATGGAGGGGCATGCTGCCCCGCCTCCTCGCCCTGTTGGTCCTTCTCGCCGCCGGCCTCGCCGGCGCTGCCGCCGCTCCGGCCCGGGCGGCGGAGCCCGGCGTCCCGCACCACGACCTTGAGGTCACGCTCGATCCGGCGGCGCGGCGGCTGGAGGTGGTGGACCGCCTCCGGCTGCCGGCCGGGCGGCACGCCCTGCGGCTGGCCCCGGGCCTGGAGGT
>JAEZHQ010000460.1 GCA_023416455.1 Pseudomonadota bacterium
GCGCAGAGCGCGGGCGGCGTGGTCCGGCTGTTCCTCCGGCGCGCCCCAGAAGGCCATGATGGCGTCGCCGATGAACTTGTCCACGGTTCCGCCCTCCGCCTCGATGCAGGAGGCGAGCTGGGTGAAATGCTCGTTCAGCAGGGCGGCGGTGTCGGCCGCCCCCATATGCTCGGCCATCCGCGAGAAGCCGCGGATGTCGGTGAACATGACCGTCACCTCGCGCTCCTCCGAGCCGAAGACGGCCTCCGTCCCGCCCCGGCGCATCAGGCGCAGGACCAGCGCCTTGGGCACGTAGGTCTCGAACCAGCGCAGGCCGGCGACCATGGCGTTGAAGGCGGTGGCGGCGCGGGCCAGCTCGCGCAGGCGGGAATCGGGCAGGGGCGGGATGTCGCGGAACTCGAAGGCGCGGACGCGGTCGGCGGCCTCGGCCAGCCGGGCCACCTGGGCGCTGATGTGCCGGCCCACGACCAGCGCCACGCCGACCGAGATCAGCAGGATGCCGAGCCCGGCCAGCCCCGTGGTGTAGAGCCGCTTCACCTCGGTGCCGACCTCGTTCTCGCGGAAGCTGATGCCGATGGTCCAGTCCTGGCGGCCGTAGCCGGCCATGGAGCGCATGAGGAACAGGTAATCCTCGTCGAGCAGGGTGACGCTGCGGCCCTCGATGCGGTTCCTCAGCGCCTGGATCGGCCGGCCCGCCGTCCACAGCGCCGCCAGCGCCGGGTCGGCGACCTGATCGACGCGCGGCAGCGGCGGCCCGTCCGTCTTGCCGGAGAAGTCGAACTTCATGCCGGTCAGCGAGGGGTGGGCCAGCAGGTGATGGCGGTCGAACAGGACGAAGGCGTTCACCCCCTGCTCGACGTAGAGGGTCGACAGGAACCGCGACAGGTCGCCCAGCGACACCCCCACCACCACCTGCCCCAGGTAGCGCCCGTCGCGCCGCACCGGCTGGAACAGCGTGACGAAGCTGGTGCCCGCCTCCCTCGACCACAGCGGGTCGGCCCAGACCGCGGTGGTGCGGTCGGCGCCGTTCAGCAGTTCGGGCGCCACCTCCGTCTCGCCGCGCAGATCCTCCAGCCCGGTCTGCGGCGTGTTGCCGATCCGGTCGGCGTGCACGCCGGTCCGGTCGGGATGGAAGAAGGCGATCCCGGTCACGTCCGGCGCCCCCGCCAGGGCGCCGCGCAGCGTGACCTGGAGGGCCTGGCTGTCGGCGGGGTCCAGCTCGCCGCGCTCGATCAGCCCGGCGATGAAGCGGGCCATGTCGCGGGCGGGGTCGAGCTGGTGGCGCACCCGCACCTCGACCCCCGCCAGTGCCAGATCGGCCTTGTCGTTGAGCAGGGCGAAGGTGTTCCGGCCGGCGCTGACCAGGCCCAGCACCAGCACGCTGGCCACCGCCAGCAGCATCAGCGAGCCGAAGCCGGTGACCAGGACCGCCGCGATGGGCAGGCGCAGGCGCCCGCGGCCGGCGGCGGCCGGGCGGGTCCGGGGGGAGGCGGTGGTGACGGGGCGGCGCGCGGGCGGGGGGGCTGCCATGGCCGGAGGGTACAGAGGACGGCCGGCAGGGGCAATCGGCCAGCGCGCCGGTCCCGCCACGGTTACACCGATGCCCCGGGGGCACTCCGGCCGCTCCGGCCGCCCCGCTCAGCCCTCCACGATCTTCACCTTGCGGCCCGCCTCGATGGGCGTACCCGGGGGCAGGTCGTTGATGATCCGGAACAGCTCCTCCGCGTAAGCTTCCGGCGGCATCCGGCGGACGAAGCTCTCCACGCCGTCGCCGGGCCGCGCGGTCACCACGCGCAGGCGCCGGGGCTGGATCCGGGCCGCCTCCTGCGGGCCGAGGCGCCGGAAGCTGGCGGCCGTCTGCTGGAAGGCCGGGTCGAAGCGGGCGAGGGCACCGCGCGGGGCGAGGAAGGTGAAGCGGTACAGGCGGTCGGCCCCGATGACGACCAGCCGGACGTCCACCGCGCCGCCGTCGGTCTCGCCCTGGGTCACCGCGGTGGCCGCCGGCAGGCCGTTGACGGTAAGGGGCTGCACGCCCTGGAGCCGGACTCCCTGGGCGCCGAGGCGCGCCAGATGGGCGGCGGGGTCGCGCCCGCCCTCCGCCCCGGCCTCCTCGAAGAGGATGGCGCCGCCGTCCGGCCCCTTGGCGATCACCGCCTCGGACCCGTTCAGCAGGCTGTAGCCCGGCGGCGCATCGAAGGCGATGCCCAGCACCGGATGGACGAAGCTGCGGCCGCGGACGAAGCCGTTCTCCGGGCTGTCGCCGAAGACCATGCCGTCGACCGCGGCCAGATAGGGGGCCTGCGGCCGGGCGCCGCCCGGCGGCCTCTGGCGGGCGATGGCGGCGGCCTCCTGCACGCGGCTCTCGGTGCGCGGGTGGGTGGCGAAGAAGTCGAAGCCGCCGTCCCCGCCGCCGCCCTTGCCGGCGCGCAGGCCCTGGAGCTGGCTCTCGCGCCGCATGGTCTCCAGGAAGGTGGCCATGGCGAAGGGGTCGTAGCCGGCGCCCTCCAGATAGTCGATGCCCAGCCGGTCGGCCTCCGACTCCTGCCCGCGCGAATAGCGGGCGAGGACGGCGTTGCCGCCCAGCCCGACCACCTGGGCCAGCTCCGGGCTGCCCAGAAGGATGCCGGCCCCGGCGGCGAGCAGGCCGGCGATGGTCTGCTGGGTCTGGCGCTCGCGGGAATGCTGGGCGACGACGTGGCCGATCTCGTGGCCGAGCACGCTCGCCACCTCCGCCTCGTCCTTGGCCAGGGCGATCAGGCCGCGGGTGATGTAGACGTAGCCGCCCGGCAGCGCGAAGGCGTTCACCACGTCGCTGTCCAGCACGGTGAAGGTCCAGGGCCCGGCCCGGCCGGTCTGGGCGGCGAGCTTCCGGCCGATGCGGTCCACATAGGACTGGAGCGCCTGGTCGCGGTAGGCGCCGCCGAACTGGGCGAGGATCTTCGGGTGTTCCCGGGCGCCCAGCGTCTCCTCGTCGCCGCCGAGAAGCTGGGCGTCGGCCGGGACGCAGGCCGAGGCGAGCAGGAGCACGGCGGTCAGGGCGGCGGCGATCCGCTGCCGCAGGCTGGCCGCTGGGCGGTCGGCGGGGCGGGGGTTGCGGTCGGTCGTCATGGGGAGCATACCGGGTGGGGATCCTGATGGATCAAACTCGGCGGCTGGCGGGTGGTTCCCTTGGGCACGGCACGACCGGGAGCGCGGCGCGGGCGGCGCCGCGGCCTCCTCCTTCTGCTCCTTCCGCTCCTTCTCCTCCCGGCCGCCGCACCGGCGGGCGGGGCCGCTCCCGGGCCGGAGCCGCTGCGCGTGGCCGCCGTGATCGACGGCGACACGCTGGAGCTGGCGGACGGCCGGCGCCTGCGGCTTGCCGGCATCGAGGCCGCCAAGC
>JAEZHQ010000469.1 GCA_023416455.1 Pseudomonadota bacterium
ACCGCCGCGTCGCCGCGCAGAGCCGAGCGCGGCCCGAGCAGGGCCAGCCGGACCGGCCACCCTGCCTCCAACAGCAGTCGGGCGACGACGAACCCGTCGCCGCCGTTGTTGCCCGGACCGCACAGCACGGCGGTCGGGTGCGGCGCCCAACGCTCGCACACGGCGCGGGCGACGGCCGCGCCGGCCGCCTCCATCAGCGCCGGTCCCGGAACGCCGCCCGCCATGGTCAGCGCATCGGCGCGGTACATCTCGGCAACGGAAAGAAGCTCGTCCATCCCAGGGTCTCCGTCCTGCGGCCGGCCGGCCGCCCTCACGCACCCCCGGCGGCAGCGGCGAAGGATTCCCGCAGGGCCGCCGCGCCGCCGCGCAGGAACCCGACGTCGCTTCCCGCCACCACCAGCCGGCACCCCGCCGCCAGAAGCGACTCCATCGGGCGGCCCTTCACCGGGATGGTGCCGTAGGGCTTGCCCGAGTCCAGGATCGCCCGCTCCGCCCGGTCCAGCAGCGCGCGCACCTCCGGGTCGTCGAAGCGGCCGAGCCGGCCGATGCTGCCGGACAGGTCGTAGGGACCGACGAACAGCGCATCGACGCCCTCCACGGCGGCGATCCCGGGGATCGCCTCCACCGCCGCCGCACTCTCGATCTGGCAAATGACCAGCAGCTCGTCGGCGCAGCCGTCCCGGTAGCGCTCGCCGCACAAGCCGTAGTCGGCCGCCCGCACCAGGCCGTAGGCCGCCCCCCGCACCCCCGCCGGCGGGTAGCGGCAGGCCGCCACCGCGGCCCGCGCCTCCTCCACCGAGTTGACCGAGGGCACCATGATCCCCTCGACCCCGATGTCGAGCGCGCGCTTGATATAGACCGGGTCGTTGGCGGGAACCCGCATGATGCCGGTGCAGCCGGTCCCCGACAGCGCCTGGAGCAGCGCCAGCCCGTCGCCCAGCGACCCCGGCCCGTGCTCGTGGTCGATCACCGCGCAGTCGAAGCCGGCCAGCCCGACGATCTCCGCCGCGATCGGGCTGGCCATGCCGAGCCAGCAGCCGAGCGCCGGCCGTCCCTCGGCCAGCCTGCGTTTCAAGCCGTTCGTGCGAAACATCGCTCTCCCCGTTCCACCCGCCCCGTTCCACCCGGATCCGGCGCAGCATAGGCGTCCCGCGGGCCGGCGGAAAGCGGCGCTTCGGAAGGGCGCCGCCGGGAGCGGTGATCTGGAAAAGGGGGTGGCAAGGGGTTTGGGGCGATGGATGGGACTCGAACCCACGACCACTCGGACCACAACCGAGGGCTCTACCAACTGAGCTACCATCGCCGCCATGGATGCGGACCGTCGCCGTTCCCGCCCGGCGTCCGCGGCCGGCCCGTCCGCCGCGGGGGCCTTCGGCCGATCCGCGTCGGGATCGCCAGGCGCTTGCCGCGAGGTGGGGACTGGGGCGATGGATGGGACTCGAACCCACGACCACTCGGACCACAACCGAGGGCTCTACCAACTGAGCTACCATCGCCGTCAGTGGGGCCACGGATATGCCCCAACGGCCGAGGGCGGTCAAGCGGAGTTTTCGCACGGGCGGAAAAATTCCGACCCTTCCAATTCGGCCAGGCCGGGGATGGGGCGCCTACCCCTTTTGTAGAGGGTCCGGCGCGCACCGCTTGCAGGATGTGCACAAATATTGTTCACTTCGCTTCTTCCGACGGCAGCCCGGTGCCGCCGTTGGCGGCAATCGCGCCGCGCCGGCCGGGATCCCGCACTGTCGGACGGCAGGCTCCCGGCTTGGCACGCGGCATGCTTATCAACGGGCGTCGGCAGTGCCGTGGACGGTGCCTGCCGGCGTTGGCACCTCGTACACGAGAGACCCATGAAGAAGATCGAAGCCATCATCAAGCCGTTCAAGCTCGACGAGGTGAAGGAGGCCCTTCACGAAGTCGGCATCAAGGGCATCACCGTCACCGAGGCCAAGGGCTTCGGCCGCCAGAAGGGCCACACCGAGCTTTACCGCGGCGCGGAGTACGTCGTCGACTTCCTGCCCAAGGTGAAGATCGAGGTGGTGATGGAGGATTCCCTGGTGGAGCGTGCGATCGAGGCGATCCAGCAGGCCGCCCACACCGGCCGCATCGGCGACGGCAAGATCTTCGTCACCCCCGTGGAAGACGTGGTCCGCATCCGGACCGGCGAGAAGGGTGCGGACGCGATCTGATCGCGCCCGCCACGCCCCCGCCCGCCCCTGCCAACATGCGCCTTCCCCATTGCCCGCAACGCCGGCCGGCCCCGCGCGCGACGCACGCATCCAAGCCTGCGCCGCACCCGCCACGGGGCGCGACTTATTGTGCTGCCGCGTTGTGCCGGTGGTGGAGGCGTGACATAACGTCCACCGCGAGCGCCGTCACCGCCCCCACACCACGGTTGGTCTGACGCTGCGGGACCCAAACCTCTCAAGCGTGGAAAAAGAGATATGTCCGACATCAGCAAGGTCTTCGACCTGATCAAGGAACACGACGTCAAGTACGTGGACCTCCGCTTCACCGACCCGCGCGGCAAGCTGCATCACACCGCCCAGCACG
>JAEZHQ010000557.1 GCA_023416455.1 Pseudomonadota bacterium
AGCCGCCCTGCACGCCGAAGGCCTTGCCCAGCGTGCCCTCGATGATGGTCAGCCGGTCCATGGCGCCGTCGCGCTCCGCCACGCCGGCGCCGCGCGGGCCGTACATGCCGACCGCGTGCACCTCGTCGATGTAGGTCATCGCGCCGTGCTTCTCGGCGACGTCGCAGATGTCATGGATCGGGGCGATGTCGCCGTCCATGGAATAGACGCTTTCGAACGCCACGACCTTGGGCCGGTTCGGGGCGATCTGCGACAGCAGCTCGTCCAGGTGCTTGGGGTCGTTGTGGCGGAAGATGTGCTTCTCGGCCCCGCTGTTGCGGATGCCGGTGATCATCGAATTGTGGTTGAGCGCGTCGGACAGGATGACGCAGCCGGGCAGCAGGCGGCCCAGCGTGCCGAGCGTGGCGTCGTTGGAGACGTAGCCGGAGGTGAAGAGCAGCGCCGCCTCCTTGCCGTGGAGGTCGGCCAGCTCGCGTTCGAGCAGCACATGGTAGTGGTTGGTGCCGGAGATGTTGCGCGTGCCCCCGGCCCCGGCGCCCACCCCGTCGACGGCGGCGTGCATGGCCGACAGCACCGCCGGGTGCTGGCCCATGCCCAGATAGTCGTTGGAGCACCACACCGTGACCGTGCGTTCCGCGCCGGCGGCGTCCCGGTAGGTCGCCTTCGGAAAGCTCCCCGCATGGCGTTCCAGATTGGCGAAAACCCGGTAGCGGCCCTCCTTCTTGAGGGTTGCGATCTGGGTGCGGAAGAAGCTTTCGTAATCCATCGCACGTTTCCGTTCGCGGTAGTCCGGAGGCCGAGCGCCAGGGCGGGCGGCCGGGTATGGCCGTCCGCCCTGGCGCAACGGGAAGATCGCATGATCGGTAGAGCTATGCCACCCGGCATTGACCAGGGTCAAAAGAATCGCCGGTCCCACCGGAAACGGCCGGGCGGGCTTGCCGCCCGCCCGGCGACGGAGCCGCGGCTTTTAGCCCCGCAGGGCCGGCACCGCCTGGTCGAGGGCGGCGGTCAGGCGGTCGAACATCTGGCCGATCTCCGCCTCGGAGATGACCAGCGGGGGGCAGAGCGCCACGCTGTCGCCCATGGCGCGGACGATCAGGCCGTTCTCCTGGGCCAGCGCGTTGACCGTGGCGCCGGCGCGCCCGGCCGGGTCGAAGGGCGCCTTGGACGCCTTGTCGGCGACCAGCTCGATGGCGCCGATCAGGCCGACTCCGCGCGCCTCGCCGACCAGCGGGTGGTCGGCCAGGGCCTTCAGCCGGCGCTGGAACAGCGGGGCGACGGCGCGGACCTGGGACAGGATGTCCCGCTCCTCGTAGATTTTCAGCGTTTCCAGGGCGACCGCCGCGGCCACCGGGTGGGCGGAGTAGGTGTAGCCGTGGCCGAAGGTGCCGATCTTCCGGCTTTCGTCCACGCAGGCCCGGTAGATGGCGTCCGACACCAGGACGGCCGAGATCGGCAGGTATCCCGAGGAGAGCTGCTTGGCGCAGGTCAGGATGTCCGGCTCGATCCCGAAGGTCTGGCTGCCCCAGAAATTGCCGGTCCGCCCGAATCCGCAGATCACCTCGTCGACGACCAGCAGGATGTCGTACTTCCTCAGCACCGGCTGGATCGCCTGGAAATAGCTCGCCGGCGGCACGATGACCCCGCCGGCGCCCATGACCGGCTCGGCGAACATGGCGGCGATGGTGTCCGGCCCCTCCGCCAGGATCAGGGCCTCCAGGCTGGCGGCGAGGCGGGCGGCGAAGGCCTCCTCGCTCTCGCCCGGCTCGGCGCCGCGGTAGTGGTGCGGGCAGTCGGCGTGCAGGATGCGCGCGATGGGCAGATCGAAGTCGCGGTGGTTGTTGGGCAGGCCCGTCAGGCTGGCCGAGGCGATGGTGACGCCGTGGTAGGCCTTGACCCGCGACAGGATCTTCTTCTTCTCCGGCCGGCCGAGCGCGTTGTTGTAGTACCAGATCAGCTTGATCGCCGTGTCGTTCGCCTCCGATCCCGAATTGGCGAAGAACACCTTGGACATCGGCGCCGGGGCCAGGGCGACCAGCCGCTCCGCCAGGTCGATGCCCGGCTCGTGCGACTTGTGGCCGAAGACATGATAGCTCGACAGCTTGCGCATCTGCCGCGTGGCGGCCTCCACCAGCCGCTCCTCGCCCCAGCCCAGCGAGACGCACCACAGGCTGGCCAGCCCCTCGATGTACTCCTTGCCGGCGTCGTCGAAGACGCGCACGCCCGCGCCGCGCTCGACGATCAGGGGACCCTGCGTCTCATGCAGGTGCAGGTTGGTGTAGGGGTGCAGGAAATAAGCCTTGTCGCGGCTCGCCGCCGAATTGCCGATGGCGGCCGTCGCCGCGCCCGCCGTCTGAAGGCCCGTGGTGCCGGTGTCGGTCATGTCCGTCTCTTTCCCTGTTCCGCTGCCGTGGCCGGTGTTCGATATGTTAAACGGCCGCCACGATCATACGCACGCCGGGACGCCGCGACAAACCCGCAGAGCGGTCATCCCCGCCATGCACCGGCCGGGGATGCCGCGGGCGGCCGGCAAAGCCGGCTCAGCGCGGCTCCTGCCAGGGCAGATGGTCGTTGCCGACCAGCTTTTCCGCGTCGGCGGCGGTGAGGGGCCGGGCGAAATGGTAGCCCTGGCCGTAGTCGCAGGCGAGCGCGCGCAGCAGGTTGGCGTCGGCGCTGGTCTCGATCCCCTCGGCGATGACGTCGAAGCCGAGCAGACGCGCCAGGTCCATGATGATTCGGACGATGGCGCGGTTCTCCTCCGACTGGTGCATGGCCGAGACGAAGGAGCGGTCCACCTTCAGGCTGTCGATGGGCAGCTTGTGCAGGTAGGACAGCGAGGAGTAGCCGGTGCCGAAGTCGTCGATGGACATCTTGATGCCCAGCCTGCGCAGGCCCTGGAGGAGGCGGATCGACTGCTCCGCCTGTTCCATGACGGCGCTCTCGGTGATCTCCAGCTTGAGCCACGGCGGCTCGACCCCGGTCGCCCGCAGCACGTCGCGCACGACGTCGACGAAGTCGGGGTCGCCGAGCTGGCGGGTCGAGAGGTTGACGCTCATGAACAGGTTGGCCGAGCCGGGCAGGCGCTTGTCCTGCCAGTCGGCGATCTGCCGGCAGGCCTCGCGCAGCACCCAGGCGCCCAGCGTCACGATCAGCCCGGTGCTCTCGGCGATGGGGATGAAGACCCCGGGCGGGATGTTGCCGCGCTCCGGATGGCTCCAGCGCACCAGCGCCTCGAATCCGGCGAGCCCGCCCGTCACCATCTCGACGATCGGCTGGTAGGCGACCCACAGCTCCTCGCCGCGTTCCAGCGCGCGCCGCAGGTCGTGCTCCAGGCGCACCTGCTCGACGACGCGGGCGTGCATGGCCGGATCGAACCAGGCGTGGCGGGCGCCGCCCTGCTCGCGGGCGCGGCCGGTGGCGATCTCGGCGTCGCGCAGCACGTCCTCCGGCCGTTCGTGCACCGCCGAGGAGTGGGCGACGCCGATGCTGGCCGACAGGAAGACCGCCGCCCCCGACCGGGACCGCGCCGAGCGCACCACCGCGGCGATCGAGGCCAGCCGCCGCTCCACCGCGGGGATGTCGCACTCCCCGGCGATCAGCAGCGCGAAGGCGTGGTCGCTGACGCGGGCGATCAGGTCGAAGCTTTCCGTCTGCCCGCTCAGCCGGGCGGCGAGGTCGGCCAGAAGCTCGTTGGCGAAGCCCTGGCCGAGGCTGGTCCGGATGTCCACGAAGCGGTCGAAGTCGACGATGACCAGCGTGAAGGGTTCGCCCATGGCGTGGTAGTCCGCCATGTGCTTGACCAGAAGCAGCCGGTTGGCCAGCCCCGACACCGGGTCATAATAGGCGAGCCGGAAAAGGTCGTCCTGGGTCCGCCGCCGTTCCGTCATGTTCTGCAAGATGACGAAATAGCCGGCGATGCGGCCGTCCGGCGCGCGGTGCGGCGCGTGCATCTTGACGATGTACTGGTTGCCGCCGTCGGCGCGGGGAAGCCAACCCTCCGTCTGCACCACCTCGCCCTTCAGCGCGCGGTCGGCCGCCGCCCGCGCGCCGCGCAGGATGTCCTCGCCCAGCACCTCGCCCACGGTCGCGCCGACGACGCCGTCGAGCGGCCGGCCCATGTAGGACAGGTATGCCCGGTTCGCGTAGATGTGGCGGCGGTCGCGGTCGAGCAGGGCCACCATCACCGGCATGGTGTCGAGCACCTGCCGCAGGGTGTCCAGCGCCGGAGCCCCGGATTCGGTGCCGGACAGGGCTGCGGCCAGAGCGGCGAGGTGGGGATCCGGCTTCATCGGTGGGAAGGGTCGGGGCGCAGTGGACAGAAATTATGAGCAACAATTACGCGAAACCTTGGTCGCGCGTCAAAACCAAAGCCGTCCGGCCGGCCTTGAATCCCGTGTTTCTACTGACCGCGGGCTGCGAGGAAGTCTGCATATCCGCGTATTCACGCAAATACTGGTTGCCCGTCGCGGCCGATGCGTACCGCTTCCGTTGCGCCTGCCCTGGAACACCCGGCAATCGGCTGTGCGGAGTATATGATTCGTATACAAATGATTGCTCTTTCGCGGGCGATGCCGACTGCGCGGCCGGTCCGCCCGTCCGTTTCGCCCGACCGCCCCGCTCCGGGTGCCGCCCGCGTCCCGGCGGACCTGCGCCGTCCGGGGGAAGCGCGTGGGCGTCATGTCAGCGTCACGCCTTCTGGGCGTCGTCAGGATTCGGCGCGCCCGTTATACTTTTCCGTACGCGCGGGCAGACCGCCACGGCAATGGCATGGATCCTCGCGCGCTTCAGGGAGAAACATCATGGCATTCAAGGATCTGCTGGTGGTGGTCGATGGCACGGCGGCGTCGGCTGCGCGTGTCGACGTGGCCGCCCGGCTTGCCGCCCGGAACGATGGGCACCTCACCGGGCTTTACGTGATCACCGACCAGGCGTTTCCCGGCTACATCGAGGCGGAGCTGCCGGAAGAGGTGCGTGCCACCCAGCGCCGCGTGCTGGAGGACCAGGCCGCCAAGGCCGGCGCCCTGTTCGACGACGCGATGCGCCGCCACGGGCTGACCGACCGGGCGGAATGGCGCGTCGTGCGGGGCCAGCCGACCGAGCTGGCCGCCCTGCACGGGCGCTACGCCGATCTGGTCGTGGTCGGGCAGGTGGATCCGCAGCGCGATCACGACGGCCCGGTGGTGCTGCCGCAGGATCTGGTTTTCGACTGCGGCCGTCCGCTGCTGGTGGTTCCCTACGCCGGCACCTTCCCCACGGTGGGCGAACGCATCCTGGTCGGCTGGAACGCCAGCCGGGAAGCGGCGCGCGCCGTCGGCGATGCCCTCCCGCTGCTCGCCGAGGCCAAGCGGGTCCTGGTGATGGCGGTGAATCCGAAGGCCGGCGCCAGCGGGCTCGGCGACGAGCCCGGCGCCGACATCGCCCGTCACCTGTCCCGCCACGGCTGCCGGGTCGAGGCGGCGCACACCACCACCGACGCGCTGGAGCCCGGCGACACCATCCTCAACACGGTCGCCGACGAATCCTGCGACCTGGTGGTGATGGGCGCCTACGGCCGCTCGCGCCTGCGCGAACTGGTGCTCGGCGGCATGACCCGCTACATGCTCCAGCACATGACCGCGCCCGTCCTGATGAGCCACTGAGGCGCACCCCCGGGGCGCACCCCCGGGGCGCTGCCGACCGGCGGGGAGCCGCGGTGCCGCGGCCTCCGGCCGGCAAGGCCGTCAACACCGCTTCGGACCGGTCGCCCTTCGCACCGTGCTGTCGGGTTTGAAGCAAAGGCGCTTGGGGAAGCCATCCAGCGCCGTCGATTTCATACCAGGGCCGGAAAGTCCCGACGTCTGGAGTTTCGTGCGTTTAATCTGAAACGCACGAAACTCCAGGCCTTTGTTTTGCGAGCGGATTCACGCTTCAAATCGATTCCGATTTTACGCGATCCGCTCTGGCCCCGGCGTTTCTGCCCCTGGTATCCGGCCGCGACCGCGTCCGCGTGATCACATGGGCGGCCACATGGGCGGGCACATGGGCGGCCACATGGGCGCCCACATGGGCGCGAAGCCAAGGCCCGCGCAGGCGGGCCGCCCGGCCTACGGACGGCGTCTGAAGGCGCCGTCCGCATCACCCTCTCGCTCATTGCGTTGCATGGATCTGTCGGGTTTAACCGGCGGCGCTCAATGGACGTGTTCATGCTCGAAAGCTGCGCCGCTGCCCCGACGCGAAGCGGGGGCGCGCGCTTTCCCTTTCTCCACCTTTGGGTGAGGGCAGGGGCGGGATGGGGAGCCGCGGTTTCCGCTCGAAGGGTTCTGGAAGCGCCGTCAAGCGACGTCGGCTTTTCCGCTTAATGAACGGCTGCACAAACCCTCACGATTTTCCCGGATACGAGCGACAAAAGTCTTGTGGAAGTACTGTTTTTTTGAGATTGAATACATGTGTATTATTTTCAGATGAACGTAAGAAGTCTTTGTAGAAATTCGCTGATTTATTTGGGTCGGAGATTTTTGGATAAGAAATCCCTTGCGGATAGTTTCTTAACGATCTGCGAAAATGCAATTGATTGTTGACATGGCTCGGCGGCCGATCCTACTGATTATTGCAATTTTGCTGTGCATCCATGGGGAGGCACGCGGCACCGCCCTGGTTGCCGTGAGGCCAATGGACGGCAGAAGCCAAATCGAAAGCCACCCGGTGCGTGACGGATCGCGCCCGGCGATGAAGCGGAGTAGGGGATGACCGAGATTTCCTTTGTGTCCGATCTCTATCGGAACGTTCTCTTTCGTGAACCGGATGCGGGCGGGCTGAGCCACTGGGTGAACCAGCTCACCCTGGGCGGCGTCAGCCGCGACACCGTGCGCGCCGCCTTCCTCAACAGCGCCGAGCTTGACGCCTTCGTCAACCCGATCATCCGCCTCTACGAGAACATCCTGGGCCGCACCCCGGACGCCGCCGGCCTCAACGCCTGGTCGCACGCCCTGCGCAGCGGCGCCCAGACCCTGGAGCAGATCACCGCCGGCTTCCTCAACTCGCCGGAGGGCCAGGCCGCCGGCTGGTCGGGTCCGGGCGTCTCCGGCGAGGACTTCGTCACCAAGCTCTACCTGGCCATGGGCCGCACCGAGGCCCAGATCGCCTCCGACCCCGGCGCCGGCGCCTGGGCCTACGCGCTCAACACCGGGGCGCTCAGCCCGGCCGACGCGGCCATCCAGATCAACGAGTCCCTGGAGAACCGCGCCGGCACCGACGGCTTCGTCACCGGCTACGCGGCGCTGCGCGCCTACGGCATCGCCAACCCGAGCACCGAGCAGGCCCGCGCCTTCTCCGGCACGGCGACCACCGCCCAGATCCTGGAGTCGGCGGCCACCGTCAACGACGGCGTCTCGATCCCGACCGGCCCCGGCGTCAACCCGGGCGACGGCGGCGTCGCCGGCC
>JAEZHQ010000592.1 GCA_023416455.1 Pseudomonadota bacterium
TGCCGCCGTTCCCGATGAGGATGTCGTCGCCGGGACCGCCGAACAGGCTTTCGCTG
Source organism: Pseudomonadota bacterium (assembly GCA_023416455.1). Classification (GTDB taxonomy): domain Bacteria; phylum Pseudomonadota; class Alphaproteobacteria; order Azospirillales; family Azospirillaceae; genus Azospirillum. Next base: position 57 of record JAEZHQ010000592.1, read on the forward strand.
TCGGCCGTGCCCGTGATGGTCTGCCCGGTGCTGCCACCGGGATCGCCGCCGGGATCGCCGCCCGGATCGCCGCCGGGATCGCCGCCCGGATCGCCGCCCGGATCGCCACCGGGATCGCCGCCGGGGTCGCCACCCGGGTCGCCACCCGGGTCACCGCCGGGGTCGCCGCCCGGGTCGCCGCCGGCTTCGCCGTAGGCGATGCCGTTCCCGGCCAGGCGGAACTGGTCGACGGCCAGTTCCCCGGCCAGCGTGATGCTCAGCGGGGCCGCCGCTCCGGTCCCGATGTGCAGGATGGTGTTGCCGCCGGCCTGCTCGACCTGGACCTGGCCTTCGTCGATCGCCGAGCCGTCGCCGGCCTCCACCGTGCCGGACAGGGCGATGCCCGCGATCCGCAGGACGTCGCCCGCCTTCACGCCGGCGATCACCTCGAAGGCCGCCGCCTGCTCGGCCGTCATGGTGACGGAGTGCGGCCCGGAACCGGACAGCTCCAGCCGTTCGACGTCCGTCAGCGTCATGCCCGAGAGGTCGATCGCCGCGGAGGCGGGCGTGACCTTGCCTTCCAGATGCTCCAGATCGTCGGAACGGATCTCCAGCGTGTCGGTCCCCGCGCCGCCGTCGAAGGACACGGTCCCCGCCTCCGCCTGGTTGGCGATGATCAGGCGGTCGTCCCCATCCTCGCCGAAGAGGCTGTCGGACTGGGTTTCGCTGTCGGCGCCGCTGATGACCTCGCCCGCCATGAAGACGTCGTTCCCGGCACCGCCGTGAATGGTGTCCGCCCCCCAGTCGCCGACCAGGAGATCGTCGCCGTCGCCGCCGTCGATGACGTCGTCGCCGCTGCCGCCGGAAATGGTGTCGTTGCCCTCGTCACCCGACAGCGTGTCGTCGTCGGCGCGGCCGAAGATGTGGTCGTCGCCACCCCCGCCCTGCACGGTGTCGTTGCCGTTGCCGGCCTCCAGCCAGTCGTTCCCGGCCCCGCCGGTCACGACGTCGTCGCCGTCATGGGCGTAGAACCAGACGCCGTCGTCGTGGCCGATCATCGTGTCGTCGAAGTCGGTGCCGATCCAGCGCTCGATGCCGGCGAAGACGTCGCCGGCGGCCTCGCCCGTGCTGTTCTCCGGGGTCAGCAGGTCGAGGGTCAGGCCGGTGGCGGCGTGCTCGTAGGTGACGATGTCGAAGCCGTCGCCGCCGTCGAGATGGTCGGCCCCCGCGCCGCCGTCGAGCGTGTCGTTGCCCGCCCCGCCGAGCAGGGTGTCGTCGCCGCTTCCCCCGGTGATCAGATCGTTCCCGTCCAGGCCGTCGATGAGGGTGCCCTCGTCGTCGCCGCGCAACGTGTCGTCGCCGTCCGTCGGCTCGCCTTCGATCAGGGCCAGGACATGGCGCCAGGCTTCCGGCTGCGTGAACGGAACGCGCGCGCCGACCGGGGCCGTCGCGACGTCCAGCGTCCAGGATCCCCCGAGATCGGCATGGCCGACCGGATGGGTCGCCGCGGCCACCCGCGCGCCGGTCGCCTCGGCCAGACGGTCGAGGAAGCGCCGGCCTTCCGCACCCGCGCCCACCCGGCAGGCATGGATCAGGATCTCCGTCCCCGGCGCCTGGGGCCAGGCACGATCGGCGATCGACGACGCGGTGAGCGGGCAGGACCCCAGCCGCAGGGTCCCCGGCGCGCCGTGCGCCAGCAGATGCAGGCTCGCGGGACGCTCGGCCAGGATCGCCGACAACGCACCATGCGCGTCCTCACCGGAACGCACCAGGACCACGCGGACTCCGGCCCGGCGTCGCTCCAGAATCTCGTCTATACCATCGAGTTCGGCATCCGCAACAAGGACTTCGGACACGTCTATTCCTCCGCGCATGAGGTTTTATTGCCGGCCGCGGCACAGGCATCCGCCCGCCTCTTCACCGCGACAGCAATATTCTCAAAATGATCGAGAGCATTTCACGCCTTACTTATAATTATCGTGATAGAAAGTGCAATTTAACAAATAGATGCACCCCGTAAGCCTAAGCCCGTTTGGATTATAATCTTGCTTTTATTTTTGAATAACCCGTTTGTTTCTTGATTATCGAACGGATTTGACCAAACGGGAGCATTCATTGCTTTTGCCGAGAACGCCCCCGAAGGGACCGACGGCCGCCCCGGGAGGATTAGCGCCGGAAGCCCGGCCGACGGCCGGAACACCACCAAAGACGGGGCGGCCGCCGCCCTCTCCGGAAGGCCTCCCGCCCGCCGCCGCGCCGGATGGCCGTCCGCGCTCCGGCCGGTCCCAATTTTGGCTTAAGCCCGTCACGCCCGGGTCCGGGGCCGAACCGCCATAGTGCCGGCCGGATCGCCTAATTCGCCGGCCCAAGCTCCGTCGAAGGGGCAGGCCATGGAGAAAAGGCGGCTGCCAGGATGTCGAACCCCTCCCCCTCCTCAAGCGCTGCGGGGGCCGCTCCCGCCTACACGATCGCCGTCATCGACAGCGGCTGGTCGGAAGGCTGGCCGATCGGCCGGCTCGTCCAGCAGCATGATTTCGTGGACGGGGACGCCGACGCCCGCAGCGCCGACCCCAACACCCATGGCGCCCTGGTGACCGCCGGCATCCTGCGGCAGGCGCCGGACGCCGGCATCATCGCGCTCAAGGTCCTGCCCGACGGCGGCGGCGGCGCCGACGACGCCGTGCTGGAGGCGGCCTTGCAGTGGGTGGTGGCCAACGCCCAGGCCTACAACATCGTCGCGGTCAATCTTTCCCTGGCCGGCGGCAGGACGGCGGAGCCGACGCCGACGCTCATCGCCGACGAGCTGGCCGCCCTGGCGGCCGCGCGGGTGCTGACCATCGCCGCCGCCGGCAACGGCGGGACGGGCGACGGCACGCGGGACGTCTCGCTCTACGCGGCCGACGAGAACCAGATCTGCGTCTCGGCATCGACCGGGGACGGCGGCTTCCCGAGCTGGGCGCAGCGCAACCCGGGGCTGACCGACATCTGCGCCGACGGAACCGACATCGCGTTGCAGAATCTGGCGGGGCAGACCTTCCGGGTCAGCGGCTCCTCCTTCGCCGCGCCGACGGTCACCGGGATCGCCGCCCTGGCCCAGATGGAGGCGCTCCACACCCGCGGCAGCCGCCTCAGCCCGGACGAGTTCATCGCCCTGGCCAAAAGCACCGGGACGCCGATGGGCGACACCGGCTATGTGGAGCTGAAGGGCGACGCCCTGCTGGCGGCGGTCGGGGGCACCCACGGCCAGGCGTCGGCGCAGACCCAGGCTCCGGCGGCCGGCGCCCTTCCCCCCGCGCCGCCCGGCGACGCCCGCGTCGTCACCGGCGGCGGCGGGATCGACGTCTTCCTCCTGGAGGCCGCGCGCGCCAGCTGCCGGGTCACCCACGGCGCCGACGGGGTCGAGGTGGCCGCTCCGGCCGGGCGCTTCACACTCCAGGGCATCGAGCGCGTCCGGTTCTCGGACGGCACGCTGGTGGTCGATCCGGCCGATCCGGCCTTCGACGTCTACCGGCTCTACCAGTCGGCGCTCGGCCGCGAGCCCGACGGCCCGGGGCTGGTCGCCTGGACCTACGCCCACTCCGTGGGCATGGGCATGGAGGAGATGGCCCGCCGGTTCATGGCCTCGCCGGAGTTCCAGGAGCGCTTCGGGGCGGCCCCGGGCAGCGAGGGGGCGCTCCAGGCGGCCGCGCTCGACAACGCGGCCTTCGTCGGCCAGCTCTACCACAACGTGCTGGGCCGCGAGGGCGACGCGGCCGGCTGCACCTCCTGGGTGGCGGCCCTGGACACCGGCACCCTCGGCCGCGAGGAGGTGCTCGTCGGCTTCACCGGCAGCGCCGAGAACATCCAGCTCGTCGCCTCCCAGGTCGGCAACGGCATCTGGCTGGCCTAGAGTTTCGTGCGTTTAAACTGAAACGCGCGAAACTCTATGCCTTTGTTCTGCGAGCGGATTCACGCTTCAAACCGATTCCGGTTTTACGCGATCCGCTCTAGGCCAGCCAGATGCCGTTGCCGACCTGGGAGGCGACGAGCTGGATGTTCTCGGCGCTGTCGGTGAAGCCGACGAGCACCTCCTCCCGGCCGAGGGCGCCGGAGTCCAGGGCCGCCACCCAGGAGGTGTAGCCGGTCGCGTCGCCCTCGCGGCCCAGCACGTTGTGGTAGAGCTGGTCGACGAAGGCCGCGTTGTCGAGCGCGGCCGCCTGGAGCGCCCCCTCG
>JAEZHQ010000594.1 GCA_023416455.1 Pseudomonadota bacterium
CCGGACCGGAGTGAGAGATTGTTACGGTTACTGGCCACAACCTATGGAATAGAATTGTTACGGTAACATCTCGCAAGAGCGGTCCGGATCGCGGCCCAATGGCAGAACGGTTTCGAAGCGAAGCGCAGGTCGGCGGCGTGATGTCCTGATTCCCCCATGGCAGGCCTGCGATGCGGAAACCCGATCGCCCATCGGATAAGCACAGCGGATGCGGTGGCTTGTGCGTGTGGGCCGGTCTGTCTGTTCGCGTTTTTCCGCAGGGTGGCTGTGCGGCCAGCCTGGCTGCCGACATCGTTTCGATCGGCACCTCCGGCAAGTGACTTTGGTGCACAACTCGGCGTTCTGACGGATTCGGCCCTGCTACGCTGGTGATCAAGCGACCTTGCAGGAGATCGGCATGCCGAGGCTGGTCATGATGTTTGGGCCTCCTCCGGAGCGATGGACACCTCTGTTAAGCTCCCGCTGGGAGCGGAGAGGTGGACATGACGACGAAACGGCGCTCTTCACGGACCAGTTCAAACGGGAAGCCGAAAGCAGTAGCCGCCCCCTGGAGCACGTCGCCAAGGACTTGGGCATCCAGCCGTCAATGCTGCGCACATGGCGGCGGCGCGTTTCCGGGCCAGGGGGGCCGGCGCAGCTCCCCACGAAGCAAGCGCCGGCCCTCCTGGACGCCGGCGATCAACCGGCGGAAATCGCGCGCCTGTCAGCCCGGACGGGCGGTCGGGGAGACGTCGCCCATGGACTCCGAGGCCGGGACGTAGGGCTCGTCGGCCAGCCCGCTCACCTTCGCCGCCATGATGAAGTCGTTCTCGTGCAGGCCGTTGATCTTGTGCGTCCAGAAGGTGACGGTGCAGTGGCCCCAGCCGAAGAGGATCTCGGCGTGGTGGCCCTCCGCCTCGCACAGCGCGCCGACGCGCATGGCGAAATCCTGCGCCTGCCGGAAATCGGCGAAGCGGAAGTCGCGCTCCAGCCGGTCGGGGGAGGCGCGGAGCCTCCAGCCCGGCAACTGGACGAGGCGGTCTTCCGCCATCGCACGGTCCATCGGGGGAATGCCGCCCCGGCACGGCTCGCAGCTTCTGCCCGCGAGATCCTGTTGCGCCGCCATGTCCCTCTCCTTTTTTGCTGCTGTTCGTCCGGGGCCATGCCCGTCCAACAAGCCTGGGGCGGAAGGCCGGCTCCGGCAAGCCCGCGACCGTTGAGGCGCCGCCGGGCTTCGGTTCGTGCCGCGTGCGTTTGTTCCGAAACGCACGCGGCACTCCGGGCCTTTGCCTTGCGAGCGGATTCACGCTTCAAATCGATTCCGATTCTACGCGATCCGCTCTATAGGAGCCGGAGGCCGGACCCGTCCGTCTCCCCGGCGGCAGCCCCGCACCCACAACCCGGATCCCGCGCGATGACCGATCTGCCCTTCGCCGACTACCAGACGCCGTCGCAGCCGGCGGCCGGGCCGCGGCTGGCCATCGTGGGCGAGGCCCCGGGCGCGGAAGAGGCCCGGCAGGGCAAGCCTTTCGTCGGGCGCAGCGGCCGGCTGCTCGACGAGACGCTGGCCGCCGCCGGCGTGGAGAGGGCGCAATGCCTCGTCGCCAACGTCTTCCGCCTTCAGCCCCCGGGCAACAAGGTCGGCCATTTCTTCGCCTCGCGCACCCGCGCCCGCAAGGAGGGCCGCGCCATCGACGAGCGCTGGGGGCCGTTCGGCACCTCCGACTGGGTGCTGGCCGAGTTCTCCGGCGAGATCGCGCATCTCCAGCGGACGCTGGAGGCGTATGCGCCGCGTGTCGTCGTCGCGCTGGGCCGCACGCCGCTGTGGGCGCTGACCGGGCGGAACGGGATCATGCAGCTGCGCGGCACCGTGCAGCCCTGCCGCCTGGTGCCGGGGGCCGAGGTGGTGCCGACCTTCCACCCCGCCTACATCCTGCGCGGCCAACTCGCCGAGCAGCCGACCTTCCTGGCCGACCTGTCGCTGGCCGTGGCCCGCCTTTCGGCCTGAGGATCCCCGCACCTACGGCGCCTGCGCGGCCGCCGCCGCCTCGGCCAGCCCGAGGAAGGCCGGAAGCTCGTGGGTGATGACGTAGGTGGGGATGGGGAGGAGATAGTCGCGCAGGCGGCCCTTCTCGACGAAGCGCTTGCGGAATCGGGAATGCATGAACAGCCCGCCCAGCTTGGGCACGATGCCGCCGGCGATGTAGACGCCGCCGCGCGCCCCCAGCGTCAGGGCGAGGTTGCCCGCGGCGGTGCCGAGCATGGCGCAGAACATCTCCACCGCCTCCACGCAGTGCGGGTTGGTGCCGGCCACGGCGGCGTCGTTCACCTGGGCGGGGGTGAAGCGTTCCGGCTCGCGGTTGTCGAGGATGCACAGGGCCTCGTACAGGTTGACCAGCCCGGGTCCGGACAGCACGCGCTCGGCCGAGACATGGTCGTGGGCCTTGCGCAGCTGCCCCAGCACCGCGCTCTCGCGGTCGCTGACCGGGGCCATGGTGACGTGCCCGCCCTCGCCGGACAGGGCGGTCCAGCCATTGGCGCCCGGCACCAGCCCGGACACGCCGAGTCCGCTGCCGGGGCCGATGACGCCGATGACGGCGCCCGGCTCCGGCGTGCCGTCGCCCACCTGGCGGCGGTCGGCCGGGGTCAGGCGCGGCACCGACAGGGCCACCGCGGTGAAGTCGTTGATGACCGCCAGCCGCTCCAGCGCCAGCGCGCCGCGGACCTCCTCGATGGAGAAGGACCAGCCGCGGTTGGTCATGACCACCCGGTCGCCGGTCACCGGGCCGGCGATGGCGAAGGCGCCGCGGGTCGGCCGGGGCGACGGTTGCAGCGCGGTCAGGTAGGCCGAGGCCGCCGCCGCCAGCGACGGGTGGTCGGCGCTGCGCAGGATTCGGGAATCGCGGACGCCGCGGCCGTCGATCAGGCCGAAGCGCGCGTTGGTGCCGCCGATGTCGGCGACCAGGGTGAGGGTGTCGGACGTCATGATGCAGGTTTCATCCGTAGGGCGCCCGCGTCAAGGCGTCGACGTAGGTCTCGCGCCACCATCCGATGTCGTGGGCGCGCAGGGTCCGCATCAGGGCGGCGTGGCGCTCGCGCCGCTCGCCCAGCGGCATGGTCAGGGCGCGTTGCAGCGTGTCGGCGACGCCCTCCACGTCGAAGGGGTTGACGATCAGCGCCTCCCCCATCTCGCGCGCCGCCCCGGCGAAGCAGGACAGCACCAGCACGCCCGGATCGTCGGCGTCCTGGCAGGCCACATACTCCTTGGCGACCAGGTTCATGCCGTCGCGCAGCGGGGTCACCAGGCCGACGTTGGCGGTCCGGTAGAATCCGGCCAGCACGCGCCGGCCGAAGCTCTTGTTCAGGTAGCGGATGGGCACCCAGTCGAACTCGGCGAAGCGGCCGTTGATGCGGCCCGACAGCTCCGACAGCTCGCGCCGGATGGCGATGTATTCGGGCACGTCCTCGCGCGAGGGCGGGGCGACCTGGAGGAAGGAGACCCGGTTGCAATGCTCCGGGTAGGTGGCCAGCAGCTGCTCGAAAGCCTGGAAGCGCTGGGGCAGCCCCTTGGAATAGTCGAGCCGGTCGACCCCGATGATCAGCCGGCGCCCGACCAGGCTCTCCTTCAGCCGCTCCGAATGGCGGGAGCGCGCGGCGGTGCGGGCCAGGCTCTCCAGGTTGGCGGTGTCGATGCTGATGGGGAAGGCCCTGGCCAGCAGCGTGCGCCCGAAAGCCCGGATCAGCAGGGCGCCGTCGGGACCCTGCTCGTCGACCGTGCCGTCGGTCTCCTGGCGGATGTAGTCGGCGAAGCAGCGCAGGTCGACCTGCGTGTGGAAGCCCACGAGGTCGTAGGCGCACAGCTCGCGGATCAGCTCGCGGTGGTTGGGCAGCACCACCAGCACCTCGGGCGCCGGGAAGGGCGTGTGCAGGAAGAAGCCGATGCGCTGGGTGCAGCCGCGCTGGCGCAGCTCCTCGCCGAAGGGGATCAGGTGGTAGTCGTGCACCCAGACCATGTCGTCCGGGCGCAGGAGCGGCGCCAGCCGTTCGGCGAAATAGCCGTTGACCCGCTTGTAGCCCTCGCGGGTGCGGCGGCTGACCTCGATCAGGCCCAGCCGGTAGTGGAACAGCGGCCACAGCGTCTGGTTGGCGAAGCCGTTGTAATACTCCTCGAAGTCGCGGCGCCCGAGATCGAGCGTCGCGTAGGTCAGCCGGCCGACGTCGGTGCGCCGGGGTTCGTCCTGCGACTCCCCCTCGGCCACCGTGCCGCTCCAGCCGAACCAGATGCCGCCGGTTTTCTTCAGCGCGGCCAGGACGGCGACGGCCAGCCCGCCGGCCGCCTGCTTGCCCTCGTCGATGGGGGCGACGCGGTTGGATACGACGACCAGTCTGCTCACGGCCAGGGAACTCTCTTCCGGTTGCGTCCGGCCACGCGAAGCGCGGCCGCTCCTTTGGCGCTGCGCACCGACGAAACGACGGGTGCCGGGGTTGGTTCCCCGGGGACCATGCCCCCGGGTTCCCTCCCGGCCGGGGGCCTTACGGTCGGGGGTGAGGGCGGGCTTGTCAAGGTTCCGTCGGCCCCGCCCCGGCCGGCACGGGGCTGCGGCGACCCCGCCGGCCGCCTTTGTGCAACGCAACACGAAGCCGTCCCCCGACGCACGGAAGGCCCCAAGGCAAGGGCCGTAAGACGGTGAATTGGCAGGAATAGACGCTTCTCTGCTTGACCCCGTCGGGGGGCGACTCCATATTGTGCAGTGCGGCATCGGCGGCGTCCGTGACCCCGCCGGTGGCGCAACGCACTTCTTGGGCGTTTCCTCCCTAGACTCAGGGCCGGGGTGCAAGCTCCGGCCCTTTTTTCCAAGTCCCGGAGCGGTTCCCCCTGGCCCGCAGCGCGGCGGGCGCGGCGTGGATGGTCGGCGGCGTGACCCAGCCCGGCCGGCGTCCGGCGAGCCCGGCGCGATCCGCCCTGCGGCCTCAGCGATTCGGCCGGGCCTTCCGCCCCATTCCAGGCTGGAATGAGTAATATTCTGACGGCTGGAATTCCCTCCTCCCGGCTCCGCCCCTAGGGTTGCGGGCCTGAACGAAAAGCGCGGCGCGCAACAGCGCGTGCCGCAAGTGGGGAGGAGATGGGCATGAGACTGAGAAGCATGCTGTGCGGGCTTCTGGCGTCGTCGGTGCTGGCGGTGGCGC
>JAEZHQ010000596.1 GCA_023416455.1 Pseudomonadota bacterium
CGGCCAGGATTCGGGTGGCCAGCTGCTCGGCCGACATTTCCAGCGAGAAGAAGCCGACGCAGGCGCCCTCGGCGCCGTTCGTGCGCATGTGGGCCTTGGCGGCGTTGAAGGCGATGTTGGTGGCCAGGGCCGTCTTGCCCATGGAAGGGCGGCCGGCCAGGATGATCAGATCCGACGGGTGCATGCCGCCGAGCTTGCGGTCCATGTCGCGCAGGCCGCTGGTCACGCCGGTGACGTGGCTCGACCGGCGGAACGCCGTCTCCGCCATGTCGATGGCGGCCTTCAGGGACTCCGCGAAGGGGATGAAGCCGCCGCGCACGTCGCCGGTCGAGGCGAGGTCGAACAGCTGCTTCTCGGCCGCCTCGATCTGGTCCATGGCGTCGACGTCGAGGTCGTGCTGGTACGCCTCGTTCACCATGTCGGTGCCGACCTCGATCAGCTGCCGGCGCAGGAACAGGCCGTGGATCGTCCGGCCGTAGTCGGCGGCGTTGACCACCGTCACCACGTTGGCGGCGAGCTGGGCCAGATAGGCGGCGCCGCCGTCCGGGGCGAGGTCGGGGTCGCTGTCGAAATAGGACTTGAGCGTGACCGGATTGGCGATCTGACCGCGCTCGACCATCTTCGCGATGGCGGCGTAGATGCGCTGGTGCGCCGGATCGAAGAAATGTTCGGCGCGCAGGAACTCGCCGACCTTCTCGTAGGCCTTGTTGTTCACCAGAATGGCGCCGAGCAGCGCCTGCTCCGCCTCCTCGTTGTGAGGCGGCGTGCGGTACTCCGCGGGCGGCTTCGCCGCGCCGACACGGGTGTGGCCGCCGTCCAGAGGGCGCGGCTCGTAGAGCTGGGTGGTCTTGTCGTCCATGGGCGGCACTGTAGCAAAGGGCGGGGCGGGGAAGCCTGTGCGAACGGCGCAGGTTCCGCTGAATCCTGTGAATAACTTCTGTCCACAGCGGGTGAATGCCGGGGATAAACCGGAACGGGCGTCCACTCCAGCGATTTGGCGCAGGGGTCCCCGGCGGTGTTCAGGCAACCCGCCCGGGCCGCGGGGAGGAGACCGGTCCCGACCGCAGGGCGCGTTCGCTCTCGACCATGTAGTCGCGGGTCAGGGGCACCGCCTCCTGCGAGCGGGCCAGCTGCATCTGGAACACCATGTGCCCCTGGTAGCGGAAGCTGATCTCGGCCCCGGCCAGATAGAACTCCCACATGCGGCAGAAGCGCTCGTCGTGCATGGCCCTCGCCTCGTCGCGCCGGGCCTGGAAGCGCTGGCGCCAGTGGCGCAGGGTCTCGGCGTAGTGCAGGCGCAGGATCTCCAGATCGGTGGCCCACAGCCCGGCCTTCTCGACCTGGGGGATCACCTCCGACAGCGCCGGCGAATAGCCGCCGGGGAAGATGTAGCGGCGCAGCCAGGGGTTCGTGACGCCGGGGCCGTCGGCGCGGCCGATGGAATGCAGCAGGGCCACCCCGTCCTCGGTCAGGAGGTCGCGGATGCGGCGGAAGAAGGTCGGGTAGTGGGGCACCCCCACATGCTCGAACATGCCGACCGAGACGATGCGGTCGAAGCGGCCGGCGACCTCGCGGTAGTCGCACAGCTCGAAGCGGACCCGGTCGGACAGGCCCGCCCGTTCGGCGCGCTCGCGGGCGACGGCGAGCTGCTCGGCCGACAGCGTGATCCCGGTCACCTGGACGCCGGCGGTCCGCGCCAGGGTCAGCGCCATGCCGCCCCAGCCGCAGCCGATGTCGAGCACCCGCAGGCCCGGCCGAAGCAGGAGTTTGGCCGCGATGTGGCGCTTCTTGGCCTCCTGCGCCTCGTCGAGGGTGAGGTCCGGCTCGGCGAAGTAGGCGCAGGAATATTGCAGGTCGCTGTCGAGGAACAGCTCGTAGAAGGAGCGCGACAGATCGTAATGGTGGGCGACGTTGCGCCGGGACCGGCCGAGCGGGTTGTGCTGGTGGGCCAGCCGCAGCGCCGGGCCGAGGGCCTCGCGCAGCTGCCCGAGCAGGCCCTGCACGTTCTCCCGCCCGGCGCCGAGCAGGGCAAGCACGTCGTAGATGGTGCCGCCCTCCACGGTGAGGCGGCCGTCCATGTAGGCTTCGCCGAAGCGCAGCCGCGGGTTCATCACGAGGTCGCGTTCCAGCGCCCGGTCGTGGAGGCGCAGCGTCAGGGCCGGCGCTCCCGATCCCAGCCGGTGGACGCGGCCGTCGGCGCCGACGAGATCGAGCGTGCCCGCCGTCACGGCGGGCTTGAGCAGGCGTGTGAGCAGCATGCCGTCCCTCCAGGCAATCATTGCGAACGCAAATGACGTGGGGTCGAGGGTCGGCGGTTGGAACCGGGGGGCGCAACGGCGCGTCCGGGAGGGTCCGTCATGCTTTCGCCGCACGGCCGAAGGGATGGCGGCGGATGGGGAACTGGCCGAAAAAGCGGAAAGCCGCCCCACCCCCTTCACGGGGGCGGGCGGCTTCCGGACGAGCGGTCTCGGCTTTCGCGGGCGGCCGGTCAGGCCTGCTCGGAGTCCTCGGCCTCGACGGGCGCGGCCTCGGCGGCCTCATCCTCGTCCTCCAGGTCGGAGGCGGTCACCATGCCGCCGCGCTGGGCCTGGAGTTCCGCCTCTTCCTGCGAGCGGGCGACGTTCACCGTGGCGGTGATGATCACCTCGGGATGCAGGACGACGCGCACGGCGAACAGGCCGAGGTTCTTGATCGGCGTGTCGATCGCCACCTGCTTGCGGTCGACCGTGAAGCCGGCGGTGTGCAGGGCGTCGGCGATGTCACGGGGCGTGACCGAGCCGTACAGCACGCCGGTCTCGCCGGCCTGGCGGATGATCACGACCTTGACGCCGTCCATGGTCGCGGCGACCTGCTCGGCGTCCTTGCGGCGCTCGAGGTTGACCGCCTCCAGGTGGGCCTTCTGCTTCTCGAAGACCTCCAGGTTCGCCTTGGTGGCGCGCATGGCCTTCTTCTGCGGCAGAAGATAGTTGCGGGCGAACCCGGGCCGGACCTTCACGACCTGGCCCATCTGGCCGAGCTTCTCAACCCGCTCCAGCAGAATTACTTCCATCACTCGTCCTCCTGATCGGGGCCGGCGGGCCGGAGACGGCGGCGCAGCCCGATCCATTGCTCGATCATGCCAAGGCCGACCATCAGCAGGATCGGCCAACCGAAGAGAAACAGGAACATGTAGAACCCGATGAGGATCGGCATCTTCGCCGACCGGCTTCGGGCCACCGCATGCACCACCGAAAGCCCGGCAAAGGCGTAGGGCAGGGCCAGGATCACCGCCGTGTTGAGCGCCAGGAACCCGACCGGCTCCGGTGCCACCGCGGCCGCAAGGACGACCGCCAGGAACACCGGCGACAGCCACCGCGGCAACTCCAGCTCGACCAGCCGCATCGGCGGGCGCCGGTTGCGGCCGAAGCGCATCAGCGCACCCTGCGCCAGGGCTCCGTTGACCACCGTCATGATCAGCCATGACACGACCACGAAGCCCGGCAACACCCGGGCCATCCAGGCCAGCTGAGGCTCCTGGGCGGAGTCGTCCCCGGCCGCGAACAGCTGCTCCAGCATGCGGGTCAGCGTGTCGCGCACCGCGCCTTCCAGCCCGTCGGGCTGGTCGAGCGTCAGGATCACCGCCCCCAGAAGGGCGGCCAGCCCCAGCCCGGTCAGCCCCATCAGGAGCCGGCCCGGAGGGTACCACTCGATGCTGCCGTCCGCCGCCGTCCGCGCCAGCAGCGCCTGCCGGACCGCCAGGATCACCGGAAGCGCTCCGGTCATCAGGTAGGCCAGGGACACCAGAAGGCTGGACGAGGCGGCCAGCACCGCCACCGTTCCCGCCAGGCCGGCGACGATCGACGCCGAGGCGCCGAGCCACAGGCCGACGAGGAACAGCGGCAGCGGCGCCAGATAGCCCAGAATCAGCGCGCCCGCACCGCCGAACAGGACGGCGAGGTAGAAGAACGCGCTGATGGCACCGCCGCCGATGGCGGCCGCCAGGGGGGCGACCAGGGCCGAGGCCATGAGGGCACCTATTGCCTTTGCCGCGCCGTTCGCCGCCTTACTTCACGATGTACGGAAGCAGGGCGAGGAAACGGGCGCGCTTGATGGCGCGGGCGAGTTCCCGCTGCTTCTTCGTGGACACCGCGGTGATGCGGCTCGGCACGATCTTGCCGCGCTCCGAGATGAAGCGGGACAGGAGCTTGACGTCCTTGTAGTCGATCGCCGGGGCGTTCGCGCCCGAGAACGGGCAGGTCTTGCGGCGACGGAAGAACGGGCGGCGCGGGCCGCCGCCGGAACGGGCCGGAGCGCCCGAGGTCTGCTTGTCGGACATTTAGGCGGTCTCCCCTTCGGCAACGGGCGCTTCCTGGCGGCGCGGCGGACGCGGGCCGCGATCGTCGAACCGGCGCGGGCCACGGTCGCCGCGGTCACCGCGGTCGCCACGCTCGCCGCGGCTCTGCATCATCACCGACGGGTTGGCATCGAGGGAGTCGACGCGCACCGTCAGGAAGCGCAGGACGTCCTCGTTGATGCCCATGTTCCGCTCCATCTCCAGGACGGCGGCGGCCGGCGCGTCGATGTTGAACAGGGTGTAGTGGCCCTTGCGGTTCTTCTTGATCTTGTAGGTGAGCGTCTTCAGGCCCCAGTATTCGGTCTTGGTGACCTGGCCGCCGTTGTCGCGGATGAGCTGGGAAACCTGCTCGCCGATCTGCTCGGCCTGGGCGGCCGAGATGTCCTGGCGTGCGATCAGCACGCACTCGTAAAGAGCCATTATACTCCCCATGGCTGTTCATGGTCCGGCGCTGTGCCCGTCCGGAATGGAAGGGTCAGCCGCCCGGGCCTAGCCGGCGGCGCGCCGCCGGCAAGGAGTTTCGAAGCGGCGCACTATACACGGCCGCCCCGGGCGGGCAAGCGGTTTCGCCCGTAATCCGTGCGGATCGCCGCCCCGGCCGGCACCGGCCGGGCCAGGGAGAGACTTGGCGATTGACGACTTGGCGATTGACTTGGCGCAAGGGCCGGGTATGACTGTCGCCCAATTCAACGGCGGCACCGCGGGGAGCGGTGCGCCCCGACCAGGATTTCCGCACAGCATGACCAGGGCGTTCGTCTTTCCGGGCCAGGGCAGCCAAGCCGTCGGCATGGGCCGTGAGCTGGCCGAGGCGTTCGAGGTTGCGCGGCACACCTTCGAAGAGGTGGACGACGCGCTGAACCAGCGCCTGTCCAGGCTGATGGCCGAAGGCCCCGAGGCCGACCTGACCCTGACCGAGAACGCCCAGCCGGCGCTGATGGCCGTCTCGGTGGCGGTCACCCGCGTTCTGAGGGATCAGGGCGGGCTGGATTTCGCGCGGCACGCCCGCTTCGTCGCCGGCCATTCGCTGGGCGAGTATTCGGCGCTGTGCGCCGCCGGAGCCCTGTCGCTGAGCGACACCGCCCGCCTTCTGAAACGGCGCGGCCAGGCCATGCAGAAGGCGGTGCCGGTGGGCATGGGCGCCATGGCGGCGCTGCTCGGCGCCGAGCTGGAGCAGGCCCAGGCCATCGCCGCCGACGCCGCGCAGGGCGACGTGTGCACGGTGGCCAACGACAACTCGGCCGGGCAGGTGGTCATCTCCGGGGCTGCCGAGGCCATCGACCGCGCCATCGTGATCGCGGCGGAGCGCGGGCTGAAGCGTTCGGTCCGCCTGCCGGTCAGCGCGCCCTTCCACTGCCCGCTGATGCAGCCGGCCGCCGACGCCATGGCCGAGGCGCTGGCCGCCGTGACCATCGGCGCGCCGGAGGTGCCGGTGGTGGCCAACGTGACGGCGTCGGCGGTGTCCGACCCGAACGAGATCCGCCGCCTGCTGGTCGAGCAGGTGACCGGCATGGTGCGCTGGCGCGAGAGCGTGCTCTATATGAAGGAGCAGGGTGTCGACCAGCTGGTCGAGCTGGGCTCCGGCAAGGTCCTGGCCGGACTGGCCAAGCGCATCGACCGGGAGCTGTCCGCCACTTCGGTGCAGACGCCGGCCGATGTCGAGTCGTTCCTCAAGACGCTGTGAGGCATTCCATGTTCGATCTGACCGGCAAGACGGCGCTGGTGACCGGCGCGTCCGGCGGAATCGGCGCCGCCATCGCCCGCGCGCTCCACGCGCAGGGCGCCGGCGTGGCCCTGTCCGGCACCCGCGTCGCCCCGCTGGAGGAGCTGGCGGCGGCTCTGGGTGAGCGCGCGCTCGTGGTGCCCGGCAACCTGGCCGACGCCGCCGCCACCGAGCGGCTGGCCAAGGACGCCGAGGCGGCGCTGGGGCGGATCGACATCCTGGTCAACAACGCCGGCCTGACCCGCGACCAGATCGCCCTGCGCCTGAAGGACGAGGACTGGCAGGCGGTCATCGACGTCAACCTGACCGCGGCCTTCCGTCTGTCGCGCGCCGTGCTGCGCGGCATGATGAAGCGCCGCTGGGGCCGGATCATCGGCATCACCTCGATCGTCGGCGTCACCGGCAACCCCGGCCAGGCCAACTATGCGGCCTCCAAGGCCGGCATGATCGGCATGTCGAAGTCGCTCGCGGCGGAGGTGGCGTCGCGGGGAATCACCGTCAATTGCGTCGCGCCGGGCTTCATCACCACGGCGATGACCGACGCGCTGAACGGCGAGCAGAAAGACAAACTGCTCTCCGCCATCCCGGCCGGCCGCATGGGCGAGCCGGGGGAAATCGCCGCCGGGGTCGTGTACCTCGCCAGCGAGGAAGCCGCCTACGTCACGGGCCAGACGCTGCACGTCAACGGCGGCATGGCCATGATCTGAGGCGGTTTCGCGGCCTCACCGACAGGCGAAGGCCGGCGCCCGCGGGCGCTGGCCAAGGCTGTTAAAATGTGTTATCGGACGGGGCTTTTGATGGCAGGACGGCACGCCTTCGGGGGTGTCGGGCCGGCCCAATTCGCCCGAGCGGTCTCAAGGATTGGAAGGTCTAATAAAATGAGCGATGTCGCCGAGCGCGTGAAGAAGATCGTGGTGGACCACCTCGGGGTCGAGGAGTCGAAGGTGACGGAGAATGCCTCCTTCATCGACGATCTCGGTGCCGACAGCCTGGACACCGTCGAACTGGTCATGGCCTTCGAGGAAGAGTTCGGCTGCGAGATTCCGGACGACGCCGCGGAGAAGATCCTGACGGTCAAGGACGCTATCGACTTCATTAAGGCGAACGCCGCCGCCTGACGAGGCGTCGGCGCTCGGGGGGCCAGGCGGCTTGGCCCAAGTGGCCTGGCCGTCGGATTCGAGACAATCGAGGAAAGGTTAGGGAAGCGCCCATGAGACGTGTCGTCGTTACCGGCCTCGGTCTGGTCACGCCGCTCGGCGTCGGCCACAAGCTCAACTGGGAGCGTCTGGTCGCCGGTGAGTCGGGCATCCGCGCGATCACGGGAATCGACGCCTCCGACCTTGCCTCGAAGGTTGCCGGGCAGGTCCCCCGCGGGGAGGGCGACGGGTTGTTCAACCCGGACGCCTTCGTCTCGCCGAAGGACCAGCGGAAGATGGACGACTTCATCCTCTTCGCCATCGCCGCCGCCCAGGAGGCCATTCAGGATTCCGGCTGGGTGCCGCAGACCGAGGAGGATCGCGAACTCACCGGCGTGATGGTGGGTTCGGGCATCGGCGGCCTGCCGGGCATCGCCGATGGGGCGATCACCCTGAAGGAGCGGGGGCCGCGGCGCCTGTCGCCCTTCTTCATCCCGGCCTGCCTGATCAACCTGGCCTCCGGCCACATTTCCATCCAGCACGGCTTCAAGGGTCCGAACCACGCCGTGGTCACGGCCTGCTCGACCGGCGCCCACGCCATCGGCGACGCCACCCGCCTCATCATGTGGGGCGACGCGGACGTGATGGTCGCCGGCGGCACGGAAGCCGCGGTGAGCCGCCTCGGCGTCGCCGGCTTCGCGGCCATGCGCGCGCTCTCCACCGGCTTCAACGACACGCCCTCCCGTGCGTCGCGTCCCTACGACCGCGACCGCGACGGCTTCGTCATCGCCGAGGGTGCGGGGGTCGTCGTCCTGGAGGAGCTGGAGCACGCCCGCAAGCGCGGCGCCCACATCTACGCCGAGGTGATCGGCTACGGGCTGTCCGGCGACGCCTACCACATCTCCGCCCCGTCGGAGGACGGCAACGGCGCCTTCCGGGCGATGCGCGGCGCCCTCAAGCGCGCCGGCCTCAATCCCGAGGACATCGATTACGTCAACGCGCACGGCACCTCGACCCCGCTCGGCGACGAGATCGAGCTGGGGGCCGTGAGGCGTCTGTTCGGATCCGCCGCCGAACGGCTGGCCATGTCCTCCACCAAGTCGGCCGTCGGCCATCTTCTGGGGGCGGCCGGCGCGGTCGAGGCGATCTACTCGATCAAGGCGATCAACCACAGCGTGGTCCCGCCGACCCTCAACCTCGACAACCCTTCGGAAAGCTGCCTGGGCGTCAACCTCGTCCCGAAGGTCGCGCAGGAGCGCCGCGTCCGCGCCGCCCTGTCGAACTCCTTCGGCTTCGGCGGCACCAACGCCTCGCTGGTCTTCCGGGGCGTGGCCTGAGGCGCATCGCCCGGGGAGCCGATTGATGGGCTGGGGGCTGCGGATCGCGGCCTGGAGTCTGGCCGCCGTCACCGCCGGGGCCGGGGTCGCCCTCTGGGGGACGCTGCGGCTGATGGCGCCCGGGCCGCTGGAGCAGACGACCACGGTGGTCATCCCGCGGGGCAGCGGGTTGCAGGCGATCGCGCTGACGCTGGACGAGGCGGGGGTGGTGGACTCGCCCCTGCTGTTCCTGTACGGCGCGGCGCTGTCCGGCGGCCTGAAGGCGGGCGAGTACGCCTTTCCGGCCGGGGTCAGCATCGACGGCGTCCTCGACATCCTGCGGCAGGGCCGCACGGTGGTGCGCCGCTTCACCGTGCCGGAGGGACTGACCTCCGCCCAGGTGGTGGCCCTGTTGGACCGTGAGCCGGCCTTGTCGGGGGAGGTCGGCGCCCCTCCGGCCAACGGCACGCTGCTTCCCGAAACCTACCACTTCTCCCACGGCGACCAGCGGGCGGCGCTGGTCGAGCGCATGCGCGGCGCTCTGGAGCAGACCCTGGCCGAGGCGTGGAAGAAGCGGGCCGACGGCCTGCCGTTCGACGACCCGCGCCAGGCGCTGACATTGGCCTCCATCGTCGAGAAGGAGACCGGCGTCGCGGCCGAGAGGGCCCGGGTGGCCGGGGTGTTCCTGAACCGCCTGGAGGCGGGGATGAAGCTCCAGTCCGACCCGACGGTGATCTTTGCGCTGACCGACGGCGCCGGGGAGCTGGGCCGGGCGCTGACGCGCGCCGACTGGAAGGTCGAGTCCCCCTACAACACCTACCATGTGGCCGGGCTTCCGCCCGGTCCCATCGCCAACCCCGGCCGCGCATCGATCGAGGCGGTGCTGCACCCGGAGCGCCACGACTTCCTGTATTTCGTCGCCGACGGAACCGGCGGCCATGTCTTCGCCAAGACCCTGGCCGAGCACAACCGCAACGTCGCCCGCTGGCGCGAGGTGCAGCGCCGGCAATCCGGCGGCGAAGGCACGTCGGACTGAGCGGGGCCCGACCGCTTGCGCCGGCCGGGGGCTTGCGGCACCATGTCTGCCGCGCGGTATGGGCTGGGAAGCCCGGGTGAATCGTCGGGGGGAATGTGATGAGCGCGGACGTCGAGCAGCGAATCCGGGAGCGCGCCTACGCCATCTGGCTGGAGGAGGGCTGTCCGGACGGCCGCGACAGGGAGCATTGGCTTCTGGCCGAGGAGGAGATCATCGGCGCGGCCCAGCAGGAGGCGGCCCAGCAGGAAACGGCAAAACCGGCGGCGAAGGCGCCACGCCGGAGCCGGACGGCGGGGCCGCAGGCGCCGGCCAAGCCGCGGAGCCGGAAGGCTGTTCCGGCCTGAGCCTGGCTTTGCCCACTGAAGCGCCGAGGCCGGCACCCCCGGTTTGGCAAACCGACTTCCGCGGGTCAACCTCCAAAGGCGTCGTGTCGAAGCGACTCCGGTCGATGGGCAGCGGGGCTGCCGTCAGGCCGCGTTTGAAGCTTCCAGGTCCACCGCGATGACCCCGGCCAGCCCGCCGTAGGCCTTGCGGGCGGCGCGCATCTTTTCCAGGGACTCCAGCAGGCTCTCTTCGGCGAATCCGGGCGAAAGCCGAGACAGTTCCTTCTCCGTCAGATCGATGAAGGCGTCCAGCAGGCGGGCGTGGACACGGCAGGCGGTACGGACTTCATCGGCGACCATCGGTGAGGACATTCTTCGGCTCCCCTTTCACGGAGTTGATGCGTCACGGATCGTCCGTGCAAGGCGATTTAGCCGCGCTTCCAGTTAATGAAAGCTTAAATGCAATGAGTCCATTGGTCAGTATTAAGGATTACCTCTTTTTCGTTCGGGGTGACATTCAAAATATATCCGGACGATCTTCTGTGATCTTTCCAGGACTGTTTTTAAAGATCTTGCCAGTCGATTTGCGTGGATGGAAGCGTGCCGGTTCAGCCGGCGGGCGGTCGCGGCGGCGGGGCCGACGGCCACATCCCGGTGCGGCCCGTCGCAGCCGCGCGGAGATGCGGCCGTCGGGCCGTCATCGCCGCAGTTCCTTGTCCAGGTTGAGGTCGGCCTTGGCGCCCTGGATGCGCGCGCGGTAGACGAGCATGGCTTCCATCACGCGCTGGACGTAGTTGCGGGTCTCGTAGATGGGAATCAGTTCCAGCCAGTCGATCACGTCGATCGCCTCGGTCCGCGGATCGCCGTAGCTGTCCAGCCATTGCCGCACGCGGTTGGGGCCGGCGTTGTAGGAGGCGATGGCCAGGATGTAGGAGCCGTTGAACCGGTCGATCATGTCGCTGAGATAGGCCGAGCCCAGGCGGACGTTGTAGGCGGGGTCGCTGGTCAGCTTGGCGTGGGTGTGCTTCAGCCCGAGCTTGTTGGCGACCAGCTGCGCGGTGGACGGCATCAGCTGCATCAGCCCGCGCGCCCCGGCGGAGGACACCACCGCGGTGTTGAAGGTGCTTTCCTGGCGGATGATCGCGTGCACCAGCGCAAGTTCCGGCGAGTCCGGCCGCGCATCGATCGTCGGGTAGCCGGCCTCCACCAGGAACACCTCATTCTGGGCGGCGTCCTTGGCGGCGGCCACGGCGAGGTCGCGGCGGCCGACCTCGCGGGCCAGCCGGGCGGCCAGCACATAGTCGGCGGGCGCCTGGGAATCGAGGCTGATCCGGCGCAGGAAGGCGGTGACCTTCTCGTCGGTGCGCCCCTCGATCTCGGCCAGCATGCGGGTCACCCGCACCACCTCGCGCCGCTCGAAGGCCGTGGCCTCGGCGTTGGAGACGCGCGGCTCGGCGGGCAGGGCGATGCGCCCGGCGCCGGTGTGGCGGGCGGCCAGCTGGCCGTAGAAGGTGGTGCCGTACTGGGCCGCCCGGGCGTACCACTCGCGCGCCTGCGCCTTCTCGCCCAGCGCCTCGGCGGCACGGCCGCACCAGTAGGCGCCGCGCGCCTTGCTGATCGGCGCGCTCACCGAACGGTAGAGCTTGTGGAAATGGTTGAAGGCGTCGGACGGGTTGTCGAGGAAGCGCAGGGCCAGGAAGCCGGCGAGGAACTCGGCGTCGGCGAGGCCGCTGCCCTCGGTCTGGCCGTGGCCCTTGACCAGCCCATAGGCGAGGTTGTGGTCGCCCTTCTCGATGGCCCGGCGGGCCAGGATGTGGCGCTCGGTCCACCAGGACTGCGGCCGTCCCATGTCCTTGGGAGCCTGGGTCAGGATCGCCAGCGCTCCGGCGTCGTCGCCCTTGCGGCGGCGGTGGCGGGCGCGGTCGAAGAGCAGGCCGGGGTCGTTGCGCAGGGAGGCCGGGACGCGGGCCAGCGCCGCCTCGGCGTCCTTCGAATCGGTGTCGAGGGCGATGCGCGCCTCGATCAGCCGGTCGTAGGCGTCGTCGAAGAAGGGCAGCATGCGCCGCGCCGCGGCCTCCTGGCGCTCCCACAGCAGGCGGTCGATGCGCGCCTTGTGATCCTGGGGGCGCAGGTGCGCGCGGTAGCGGGCGAGGAACGCCTCCTCGTCGGTGGGTCCGAAGGTGGCGGCCACCCAGCGCTCGCGCGCCAGCTTGATCGCGCGCTCGGCGCTGCCGGTGGCCATCAGCGTGTCGGCGTAGCGCAGAAAGCCCTCCGCGGTCAGCGGCGGGTGCTGGTTGAACCAGGAGAGCACGCGGTCCTCGGCGAGGTCGAGGGGCATGGCCGCTTCGGCCTGCCGGCGCAGCGGGCCTTGGTTCGGCCAGTCGCCGTTCTCGCGGATGAAGGCGGCGATCTCGTCGAAGCTGCCGCCGCCCGGGGTGGCCAGCGCCATCCAGCGGATCACCTTGGCCGGCAGTTTCTCCCGGGCCTGCTGGGCGAGGCGCAGCGCCTCGTCGTCGCGGTCGTCGGCGGCGGCCTTGAAGGCCTGGCGGTAGATGGCGATGTCCTGGGTGCTCAGGCCGGCGGCGGCGGCGGGGGCGGCCAGGGGCGGCAGGAGGGCCGGCGCGGCCAGCAGGAACAGCGCGGCGGCGCCCGCCGCCAGGGCGTTCCGGGCGCTCTTGCCGAGGGCCGGCCGTGCCGCTAAGGTGCGCGACGCTTTTCTTGCAGTCCGTCGGAGGTGGCAGGCATGTTGTACGGTTCCATCGTCGCTCTTTTGACCCCGTTCAAGAGCGGGAAAGTGGACGAGGCCGCCTTCCAGTCCTTCGTCGAGTGGCAGGTCGCCCAGGGCACCCACGGTCTTGTCCCCTGCGGCACCACGGGTGAGTCGCCCACGCTCTCCCACGAGGAGCACAACCGCGTGGTCGAGCTGTGCATCGAGGCGGCCGGCGGGAAGGTCCCGGTCATCGCCGGCACCGGCTCCAACTCCACCGAGGAGGCGATCGCGCTCACCCGCCACGCCCGGAAGGCCGGCGCCACGGCGGCGCTGGTGGTGACGCCCTATTACAACAAGCCGACGCAAGAAGGTCTGTACCAGCATTTCAAAGCGATCCATGATGCGGCGGATTTGCCGATCGTTATCTACAACATTCCGGGCCGCAGTGTCGTGGATATGTCGGTGGCGACCATGGCCCGTCTGGCCAAGCTCCCCAACATCATTGGGGTCAAGGACGCCACGGCGGACCTCGCCCGGCCGGTGCGCCTGCTCCAGGAGGTCGGCCCCGACTTCATCCAGCTCTCCGGCGAGGACGTGACGGCGCTCGCCTTCAACGCCCATGGCGGTGTCGGCTGCATCTCGGTGACGGCCAACGTCGCGCCGGCGCTGTGCGCGGCCATGCAGGACGCCTGGCGCAAGGGCGACCTCGCCGCGGCCTTCGCGCTGCGCGACCGGCTGACCCCGCTGCACGACGCCATGTTCGTGGAGACCAGCCCGGCCCCGGTCAAGTACGCCGCCAGCCTGCTCGGCAAGTCCACCGACGAGGTGCGGCTGCCGCTGGTGGCGGCGTCCGAGGCCACCCGGGCCGTCGTCCGCGAGGCCCTGGCGAAAGCCGGCGTGCTGTCCTGAGCGCCGGCGCCAACAGCCCATAGGGGGAGACGACCGTGGCCGCCCGCGAGCCCGAACCAAGGCGCATCGCGGCACAGAACCGCCGTGCGCGCTTCGACTATTTCATCGAGGACACCCTGGAGGCCGGCCTGATGCTGACCGGCACCGAGGTGAAGTCGTTGCGCAGCGGCCGTGCCAGCATCAACGAGGCGTACGCCGGCCTCAAGGATGGGGAGCTGTACCTGTTCAACGCCTACATCCCCGAATACCTGCAAGCCGGCCGCTGGCTCCAGCACGAGGTCAAGCGGCCTCGCAAGCTGCTGGTGCGCCGGCGCGAGCTGAGCAAGCTGGCCGGCGCCATCAAGCAGAAGGGCGTGACGCTGATCCCGATGTCGGTCTATTTCAACGACCGTGGCATCGCCAAGGTCCAGGTCGGCCTCGCCACCGGCAAGAAGAAGCACGACAAGCGCGAAAGCGAGAAGGAGCGCAGCTGGCAGCGCGACAAGGCGCGGCTGATGCGCGACAAAGGCTGAAACCAGGGCTGAGCCTAGGGCTGAACGAAGGGTTGAGCGGATTGTCTTCGAGGGGTGGGGCGTGAGCCGACTGTCCAATCGCGCCACCGACCGCGACGCCGACGTGGCCGGTGTCGCCGCCGAGGCGCTGGCCGAACGCCGCCCGCAGGGCCGCATTCTCGTCGCCGGCGACGCCGACGGGGCCATGGAGCGGGCGCTCGCCGACGGCGGCGCGCGCGTCGCGTCCTGGCACCGGCTGGCCCTCGGC